>JAGNKU010000015.1 GCA_017999985.1 Phycisphaerae bacterium
CGTTGGCCCAGATGGTGCCGCAGACGGTGAAGGGCGTGCCCAGCGTGTAGGGCAGGGTTTCGAAGGCGTACGGCGTCGAGTTGCAGCCGCCGTTCGGATCCGGATCCTGGTCGCACGTGGAGTTCTCGAGATAGGAGCCGGCCGGACAGGGTGGCAACGTGCAGGGTTCGCACCCCGCGGTCGTCACGGTGACCTTGTAATCTTCCGCGCAGCGGATGCCGGAGAACGTCGCCGGCGCGACCACCGCGTAGTACGTGCCCGGAGGCACGCAGCGACTGGTCAGCGTGGTGAGCACACACTTGGTGCCGGAGACCGGGGCGGCTACATCCCGCGAGCCGTCGCAGTCATTGGCGCCGGCCGGGCCTTCGCGGATCAGGAAGATGACCGGGTCGAACTCGGCCTCGACGGCCACGCTGATGGTCACCGGCGAGGCGCCGCCGACCGTGAAGCGGTACCAGTCCATGTCACGCGTGTTGTCGAACGTCGCGACCTCGCCGTAGACGGTCGTGCCGATGGTGATCGGTGAGAAGAGCGGCGTATCGAGATTGCAGCCGCCGTTGAAGACGTCGGGCGCGCAATCATCGGGCTCGTTCTCGAGCACGGCGCCCGGCGGGACGACCACGGTGCAGCAGCCGCCGGTCGGCCACGGAGCGCAAGTGGTGCCGGGGCCGGCCCAGTAGGGGTCCCCGGCGCGGAGCGTGTCGCAGATGATCGGCAGGGAGTTGGTGCTCAACAGCGTGACGAAGGCGTTGATGTCGCCGAAGGACGGGAAGGTGTTGTCCCCGTTGATGTCGCCGTTCTGCGGATCGCAGCCGGGGTACGTCACGACCCAGACGGGGTTGTTCGATAGATACAGCACGAACGGG
The DNA here is from genome assembly GCA_017999985.1 of Phycisphaerae bacterium. NCBI lineage: Bacteria > Pseudomonadati > Planctomycetota > Phycisphaerae > Phycisphaerae bacterium. Next base: position 867 of record JAGNKU010000015.1, read on the forward strand.
TTGATGTCCGCGAAGCTGACCTGCCCGTCGCAGTTGAGGTCGCCGTAGCAGATCGGCGGAGCGGTCTGTTCGCACTCGGCGAAGATAACCTCCTGGCAGTTTCCGTCGTCGTAGCAGCAGGCCCCAAGCGCCAGACCACACGCAGGGCTGAACTGCGAGCAGGTGCCATTCTGGATGAAGCGGCCGCCGATGGCTTCGCAGTACTGCAGGGAAGAGTTGTTCAGGCACTCGGCCGTACGGTCATCGCAGCAGGCGCCCACGATCTTCTCGCCGAAGCAGTACTCGAGGTCGCACTTGTCGGTGACCGCCGGGCCCGGGATGGTGCCGCCGACTTCGAACCACTGATAAAACTTGTTGTCGCCCTCGGGTGAGCCCTGCCACAGGTGGTAGCAGCCCGGGGTACCGTCGCCGCAGATCGAGAACCAGCCGGTCGTGAGGTTCACGGGGGTGGTCAGGACCGCGGTGAATTCCCAGAGGATCGCGGGGACCGTCGCAAAGGTCACGGTCTGGCCCGTGTCTACGGCTGCGGCGGTCAACACTTCCGTGTAGAACGGGGCGGCGGTATTCGGCGCACCGGCGTTGTCGGTGTAGAACCGGATGCGGAACAGGTGCTGCGGCTTGGTGCAGCCGTTCGTGGCGTCGTCCACGTACACACCGCGCCACGTAATGATGCCGACCGGCTTGTTGATCGTCACACCCGGCGGCGGGAAGTTCTCGCAGCGGACGCGCTGGCACTGGGCTCCACTGCAGAACTGCAGGTCGGTGTAGAAATACCATTGGGTGCCGGCGCACCCACCGGCGTCCTGGCCGCAGAGCGATCCGGCGGGGCAGTCCTCGCCGGCGCGATCGGCCAGCACGCTGCCCTCGAGGAGGGGCACGCCCAGCGCGTCAATGTCGTCGGCCACGAAGCCGAGAGCGCCAGCGCCGGGCGTTGTGGACGGGTGCAGCGCGGCCGCGCCGGCCTCGGCCGCTTCGACGTTGCTGATCACGGCCTCTTGCCCCAGCGCCAAGCTGCTGGCCAAGAGCAAGGTACACAATAGACCTAGCTTCTTCATGACTGACTTGCCTCCTTCGATTTGGGTGCTCTCGACAGGGCGGCGTACAGATGCCGCCCTCAACTCCGGCCCGCCCGGAACATTCCGTGCGCTGACATGAGCCAGAGTGCGAGCCGAGGCCCGCCTGAGCTGGTTTCCTCGCGGCCTGGGGAAGGTCGGTCTGGTAAGAAGTGTCCCCAGGACGCCTAAGTATACCACGGCAAGTCGTCGCGGGACAAGGCGCGAGCACCCCCGGAGCTCCGAAAGCGGTCTTGGACAGGGCCGGCGGAGGCAGGCAGGCGTGGTTGTTGGAGCTCAAGGGCTCCCGGCGGGCCGCAGGTTACCACGGCCCACCGGGGGCCACTGTTTATCGGAATACGCGTTCAGCCGGATCGGTGGTGGCGGTACCGACCAACCGACGGCCGCTCCCGCGGATTAATTCACGCAGGTCGAGACGATCTTCCAGCGGTTGTAACCTTTCGCACACGGGTAGTAGTCGGTCGTCAACGTCCCGAACTGGTCGACGATCGTGATGCGGCCGTAGACGGTCGTGCCCTGCGGGTAGGTCGTCGTGCTCGACATGATCATGTTCGGGCACTGCGTCGTCAGTCCGAGGGTCGTGATGGCGTCCATTCCGGCGACCGGGTTGCCGCCGAGGTAATCGGTGCAACTCGCATAGACCTCGACGTGCGCGATGAACTCCGCCGTCACCGTCAGGCGGAAGCGTTTGGCGGTGGCGTTGGTTTGCGTGATCTGGAACCAGTCGGGGTCGAAGTAACCGAGACCGTCGATCTCCTTGGCGTACACCCGCCCGCAGTACGTGCCGCCGCACGCGAACGTCATGTAATGCGGGGCCGGCCCGTCGGGGTCGTCGCAACCGGCGTTGGTGTCATAGTCGGTTACGTCGTCGCACGGATCGTCCAGGTCGGTGCCGACGCATGAGAACGAGCATGGCGAGCAACTGCCATACTCGGTCAGCGCCAGGTAATAGTACTTGCCGATCGGGGCCAGGCCGGTCGGATAGATCCGGAGCCAGTAAGTGCCGGCGGGGTAGCAGCGGACCGTGAAGATGCCGCTGTCGGTACAAGGAGGCACATCCGCGCCTTCGACCGGACCCGCGGCGCAATTGTTCGCCGGCCAGATTTCCCAGGTCGCGGCGAAGTCGGCGTACAGGTAGACCTTGAAGCGCTGCGACGTGGCCACTGTGAACTGGTACCAGTCGTAGTCCTTCTTCAGGTCCTCACCCTCGAACCAGGTTCCGGACTGGCTGACCCATCCGTTGGCGGAGCCGAAGCCGAGCGTCAGGCGCGGCCCCGGCGGGCTGGCGGCATCGCAGCCGCTGTTGTAGGTGTCGTTGTATCCCGGGCCGAGGGCCTCAGCCGCCTCGGCGAAGCCGTGCGGCTTGGTGCTTGGGTCGCACGTGACCAGGCTCACATTGAACGTGATCTGATAGTCGGTGCCCAGGTCCACCGTGCCCATCGGGCAGGGATAGGCATACCAGACCGGCCCGTCGGCGTCCTCCGGCATGACCAGGAACCAGTACGTGCCGGGCTGATAGTACAGCGTGGCATCCCAGGTTCCGTGCACGCACGGCGTGTACAGAGTGTCGGTCCAGATGTACGTGTCATCGCAGCTCGGCGGCGGGCCGAAGTTACCGCCGCCCAGGTCGTCAAACAGCATGGTCGCGCGGATGGGGATCTCGGTATCCACTTCCCACGTGACCTGTGCCTGCGAGGTCAGGTTGAGCGAGTACCAGTCCAGATCGCGCGTGCCGTCCACCGACCACAGGCTGCCGCACACGGTGAACGGCGTATCGGGCTCGTAGGCCAGGGGCTCGAAGAGCGACGGCGTCTCATTGCAGCCGCCGTTCGTGTCGGTGACCGTGGTGTCCTCGTTGCACACGCCGGGCGTGCCGAAGACCGTGCCTTCGACATACGCCCCGGCCGGGCAGGCGGGCAGCGTGCAGGGCTCGCACGGCGCGGTGTTCACCGTGACCTTGTAGTCGGAGTAGCAGCGCACGCCCTCGAACGTCGCGGGTGCGACAATCGCGTAGTACGTGCCGGCCGGCAGGCACCGGCTGACCAGTTGCGCCTGGACACAGCGGGTGCCGGCGAGCGGCACGGCCACGCTGCGTGATCCGGTGCAGTCGCCCAGGCCGCCGGGGCCCTCGCGCCGCAGGAACAGGACCGGATCGAACTCCGCCTCGGCGGTGATCGTGATGGTGGCCGGCGTGGAGATCGCGAACCGGTACCAGTCCATGTCACGGGTGTTGTCGAACGTACCGGATTCGCCGTAGACGGTTTGGCCAACGGTAATCGGCGAGAACAGCGGCAGGGTCAGATTGCAACCGCCGTTGAAGACGTCGTCGGCGCAGTCTTCGGGTTCGTTCTCGAGCACCGCGCCGGGCGGCACGGGGACGGTGCAGCACGGGCCGGTGGGGAACGCGTCGCAGGTGGTGCCCCAGCCTGCCCAGTAGTCGCCGGTCACGCGCGCCTGCGAGCAGATGATCGGCAGTGAGTTTGTGCTCAGCAGCGTGACGAAGGCGTTGATGTCGCCGAAGGATGGGAAGCTGTTGTCCCCGTTGATATCGCCGTTCTCCGGATCGCAGCCGGCATAGGTCGTGAGCCACACGTTGTAGTTGGACAGATAGAGCACGAACGGGTTGATGTCCGCGAAGCTGACCTGGCCGTCGCAGTTCAGGTCGCCGTAGCAGGGCGGCTGCGGGCCCGTGCCTTCGCAGTCGGCGAAGGTCGTCAGCGCGCAGTTGCCGTCGTCGCTGCAGCAGGCGCCGAGTGCCTGGCCGCACGGCGGTGTGAGCTGGCCGCAGGTGCCCTGGTACAGGAAGCGGCCGCCGATGGCATTGCAGTAGAACTCGTTCGAGTTGTTGAGGCACTCGGGGATGCGGTCGTCGCAGCAGGCGCCGACCTTCAGCTCGCCCATGCAGTACTGGATGTCGGGCGTCTGCAGGGAGCCGGCGGTCGGAGCATTCTCCCAGTAGCGCCAACAGTTGCCGTCGCCTTCGTCGGACGGGCCGAGCAGCAGATAGCACTGTCCGCCGGGCGCAATGGATGCGACCGAGAACCAGCCGCTCGCGAGCGTGCACGGCGGGTTGAGGACGACGGTGAACTCGTACTCGTCGGCGAGGACGTTGCCGCCGAAGTTGAGCTGGCCAAAGTGCGTGGCCTGGATCGGTACGAGGTTCGTGTAGGTGCACACGGGGCTGGTGACGTTGGGGGCCCCGCCGACGTTGGCGTAGAACTTGACCTCGAACAGGTGCGGCTTGGTGCAGCCGTCACTGGTGCTGTCATTGAGGTAGGTGCCATGCCAGCTCAGGATGCCGACGGGTGTCGTGAGCGGGGCCTGGCCCGGCGGGGGAAAACTCTCGCAGATGATGCGGCCGGATCCGTACTGGTTGATCAGGGTACGATCGCTGTATTGCCAGGTGTTGGCGGCGGTCGCGCGGTTCTGGCCGCACAGCGAGCCGGCCGGACACTCGTCCCCGGCCCGCGCGCGGGCGTCGTAAGCGACCGGCCCGGCCGGCGGGATCACGGCGTCGTCGGATTGCCCATAGACACGAGGCGCGCTGGTCTGGTCCGTGGTGGCGGTGGCGGCGTGGGGGCTCGTGAGGCCGCGGTCGCTCCGCGCCGGTTCCTGCGCCAAAGCCACGGTCGCCACGAGGACCAAACTACACAATAATCCTAGCTTTCTCATGCTGTTCTGCCTCCTTCGACTGGGCCGCCCGTGGAATGGCGGTTCCCGTTTTGCGCGCGCAACCCCAGCCGGCCCGGGACAATTCGGGCACAACGAAAGACCGGAACCGCGAGCGCGAGCTCGCCGATGCAAGAGACCCCGGGGTCTGGCAGGACCGCTGGCAGCGGGGGAATGCCCCCGGGCATCACGTAAGTATATCGCTGCCGGACAAGGCGCAGAAAGGCCCCGAATTGTCTGTTTTTGTAGGCGGAATTGCAGCCCTGCAGCGCGCGTCCTACTCGGTGACAGCGCGCAGCGGCAGGGTGGTCGTGCGGGGCGGTGCGACGACCGACTCGATACGCCCAAAGAGGGTCAGGGCCGAGACCGCCAGCACGCGCACGTTGACGAGCGCGCCGATGTGCGCGGCGTCGCCGGCGAAGACCGCAATCAGATCCTGCGGCGTGCGTCCGACGAGCTGATCGCTGCCCGCAAGGGCGGCTTCGCTGCCGCGGGCCTGCTCGGAATCGGGCAACGGATTAGCGTGGTCATCGCCGCCGCGGGGCCGGCGGGCCATCTTGCTGTAGCCCTCGACGAGCACTTCGACGGTCTGGCCGATCAGGGCTTGCTTGTGCCGGAGACTGACCGCGCTCTGCACCTCGAGAAGCTCATTGTTGCGCCGGGCCTTGACGTCGACGGGCACAGCGTCGACCTGGCTGCGGTCGGCGGCGGTGCCGGGGCGCGGGGAGTACTTGAACACGAAAATGCTCTTGTACTCGACCCGCCGCACGAGCGCGATGGTGGCCTGGAAGTCGGACTCGGTCTCGCCGGGGAAGCCGACGATGAAGTCGCCGGCGAGCGCGATGTGGGGGACGTATTCGCGCGCCCGGTCCATCAGCCGGAGGTATTCGGCCGTGGTGTAGCCGCGCTTCATGGCCTTGAGGATCCGGTCCGATCCGCTCTGGGCCGGGATGTGGAGGTAGGGGCAGATCCGGGGGCAGTCGCGCATGGCACGGAAGATGTCGTCATCCCAGTCGGCGGGGAAGCTGGTGACGAAGCGGAGGCGGTCAAGACCGGGCAGGTCGTGAACGCGCCGGAGGAGTTCGGCGAAGTGGATGGGGCGGCCGTTTTCCTGGTGCACGTACGAATTCACAGTTTGCCCGAGAAGGGTGATCTCGCGGCAGCCGCGCTCGATCAGGGTCTGAGCCTCGGCGACGATGTTGGCGGCGGGGCGGCTGCGCTCCGGGCCACGCGTGAAGGGCACGACGCAGTAGGTGCAGAACTTGTCGCAGCCGCGCTGGACGCGGACGTACGCCTGCCAGGGTGTCTGCCCGGCGCCCGGGCCACGGGCGAGGTCGAGGGCCTCCAGGCTGTCGTCCTCTAGGGCCCGCGCCAAGACGTCGGTGCGCCGGGACTGCGAGCCGGCCAGAGCGGCGACGCGGGCGTGGCCGTCCCAGACCTCGCGGAGCAGGTCGGGCAGGCGGTGGAGCTCGCCGGGGCCGCAGAGCAGGTCGAGGTGCGGGACGCTGACGAAGAGCGCCTGCTTCTGCCGCTCCGCCATGCAGCCGATAACGCCCACGACGGTCTCGGGCCGGCGGCGTTTGAGGCTCTTAAGCCGGCCCAGACGGGAGAGGACCTTGTCCTCCGCGTGTTGTCGGACGCTGCAGGTGTTGAAGAGGACCACGTCGGCCTCAGAGGCGGAGGCGACGGGGCGCAGGCCGAGCGCGCGGAGCTGCCCCGCCACGAGTTCGCTGTCCAGGACGTTCATCTGGCAGCCGAAGGTTTCGAGGTAGTACGTGGCGGGTCGGGGGTCGGGCACGGGTCAGGTTCCAGTTGGGCTAGTGCGGCTTGGGCCAGGCCGCGCACATCGTCAGGTACATCCGGGCGCCGCAACAGCTCCGCATACACCTCGCGGGCCGCATCGGCGCGTCCCAGGCGCTCGAGCGCCATTCCCGCATAGTATAGGGCCCGCGCCCGCACCAGGGGGTCGGGGTCGTGTTCGGCGAGGCTGAGCAGACCGGACGCCGCCTCAGCGGGTTGGCCCTGCGCGGCGAGGCAGCGCCCGCGGAGGAGCTGCCAGGGACCGTCGGCCCCCCGCAAGACGTACGGGAGGGCGCGCTCGATCAGGCGGGCGGCGCGTGGCGCGTCGCTGGCGTCAAACGCGGCTTGGGCGGCACGGAGCACCACCGAATCGGACCCGAGCTGCGGTGGCGGTTCGGCCGGCGGCGCCGCGCCGGGCTCGGTCGCGGCGGGCGGCAGAATGCCCAGGGTCCGTGGCCGGGTGGGCTGGGTGCCGGCGGGCTGGGGAGCGTGGCGGGTCGGGGGCAGGAGGCCGGGAGGAAGCGGGTCCGCCTCGTCACAGAGCAGGAGTTCCAGCAACAGGGTCCGCAAGGCGGTGGTGACCGGCGCCGGCTGGTGTACCCGCAGGGCTGCCTCGATCTTGTCGCGGGCCCGACGGTTGGCGTCGGAGCCCGGCTCGGCGGGCATCGGAGGCGGCGCGGACGGGGGACCGTCGGTCAGCAGGCCGATATACACGGCGATGGCGTGGTCGTAGCGGTCGGTTCGCCCGGTCGCGGCCAGGAGGCGAAGGCGTATGAGGGCACGGAGCCAGGGCTGTTCGGCTTGGACGAGGGCTTGCTCGTAGCGCGGCAGGGCGGCGGACCAGTCGCCGCCGGCGACGGCCTGTTCGGCGGCATTGAGGTCCGGCTGTCCGTCGATGGCGAACCACTCGACCTGGCCGAGGGGCTTGCGGAGCACCTGCCCCGAGACCCCGCGGAAGACGAGGCGTTCGCCGCGAAAATCCATGATTGAGACGTTGCGGAACGGAGGCTTGCCGATAAGCTGCACGGTGTCGGCGGGCGCGAGGCGCGACGCGGCCGCGAGTAGCAACAAAATTGATTCTGTCAGATGCCGGACACTCACACCGATAGTATATTTCAGTAGGGGGCGTCGGTGGTTCCGCGATTGCGGAAAAGGCGGCCCCCCAGGTGGTTGCATCCGCCGGCGTCAGGCGGTAAAAATTGCGCTCGGCACGGACGCCGATGTTGCCGAGCGAGGGAAGGCTCATGAGTGCCGACAAGCGAAACACGTCTGTCGTAATCGCGTTGATCGCATCGATGACCGTCGGGGCCGTCGTGCTGCGCGCGCTTGAGCCGGGCCAGTTGAACTTCGAAGGCAGCGCGTTGCTGATGGCGGAGCGCGGGACGCGCGTCGACGAAGTGCAGATCGAGTACGTCGCGCCTGGCGACGAGGGCAAGTCGCCGGCGGTCGGCACGGACGAGAGCCTGTGGCAGATCGACGCCAACGGCGTGGTCTACCCGGAGCCGCTGCAGAGCCGTGTGCGCCTGGTGGTCAAGGGCGAGTCGGCGGCGAGCGGCCCGGGCAAGGAGCAGAAGAAGAAGATCATCTCGGTGCTGGGCAGCATCAGCCAGGCGAGCAATGTGGACGTGGTGCCGGTCCGGCTGCTGGCCGACTCGCAGGCGGGGGAGCTGCGCGAGCTTCTGGAGCGCAAGGGGATCATCCGGTAGAGTATCGCGAGCGGAGTGCTGGCTCTGCGGTGACGGACCCGGGGCGCGCCGGGTGCCGGCAGGTGTGCTGGGCGCGCCTGAGACACATCGCGTTCCGCCGATATAGTCTGGAGCGATGCCGACACGCACGATTCCCATCCTGCCGGGCTACGAGGTGATCAGCCGCATCGGGCGCGGAGCCGGCGCGGTGATCAGCCTCGCCCGCGATGCGGAGCGCGGGCGGCAGGTCGCGGTGAAGCACATCATCCGCCGCACGCCGGAGGACGACCGCTTCATCGCCCAGGCAGAGAACGAATGGGCGGTGGCGCAGGGGCTGGACCACCCGTACCTGCGGAAATGTTACGACATTCTGCGTGTGCGGCGCTGGCTGCGGACCCGCGAGCTGGTGCTCGTGATGGAGTACGTCGACGGCGAGCGCCTGGAGGATGACTGCCCGCAGGAGCTGCCGCGGATCCTCGACATCTTCATGCGGGTGGCCGAGGGGCTGCACGCGCTGCACCTGCACGGCTACGCCCACGCGGATATTAAGCCGAACAACATCCTCCTGACCCGCGACGGCGGGGTGAAGATCATCGACTTCGGCCAGAGCTGTCCCCTGGGCCACACCAAGGAACGCGTCCAGGGCACACCGGACTACATCGCCCCGGAGCAGGTCTACCGCACGGCGATCGATCAGCGGACCGACGTATACAATCTAGGGGCCACGATGTACTGGGTCGTGACGGGTAAGTGGTTTCGCACGCTCGTCACGGTGGCACCCCCGACGGCCATGCGGATCGCGCTGGAGTCGCAGCGCGGCAACGCGCCGCCGCACGAGTTGAACCCGCGCATTCCGCTGCCGCTCTCGCGGCTGATCCTCGAGTGCTGCGAGACGGGCAAGGAGCGCCGGCCGCGCGACATGCGCGAGGTTCTGTCGCGGCTGGAAGTCGTGCAGCACCTGCTCGCCCTCGACGACGGCGAGCGGCGGGCGTCGGGCGACGGGCAGTCGCGCCGTTGACAGGTGGCCGTACGGGCCTGAACTTGAGGGTACGGCGCAGTGCCGGGCGGCGTAGAGGAACGCGTGAGCACGACGACGGAAGCACGGACGGCCTGTGACACCCTGCACGAAGCCGCGCGCCTGAATCGCGAGGACCCGAACCGCACGGGCTCGCTGCTGAGCTTCGGCGGTGCTGGGCAGCTCGTGATGACGGGGGACATGCACGGCCACCTGCGCAACTTCGAGAAGCTGCAGCGCTTCTGCGCGCTGCGGCGCAGCCCCGCCCGCGCCGTCGTGCTGCACGAGCTGATTCACACCGAGCCGGAGCCGCCCGGCGCGCCCGACACGTCGATCGATCTGCTGGTGCGCGCGGCGGCGTGGAAATGCGAGTTCCCCGACAACGTGTTCTTCCTGCAGTCGAACCACGAGCTGTCGCAACTCTGCGGGCACGAGATCACCAAGGGCGGGCGCTGCGTGCTGGCGGACTTCGAGCGCGGCGTCGAATTCCGCTACCGGGCCGGAGCGGCGGACGTGCTGGCCGCGGTCAACGACTACATTGCCTCGCTGCCCCTGGCCGCCCGACTGGCCAACGGCATCTTCCTGTCGCACAGCCTGCCCGACGGCTTCTACGCGGAGCACTTCGACCTGACGGTGTTCGACCGCGAGCCGACAGCGGCGGACATGGCGCCGGGCGGGGCCGCGTACGCGCTGGTCTGGGGCCGCTTCCAGACGGCGGAGATCGTCGAGCAGTTCGCCCGGCGGCTGCGCGCGGAACTGTTCATCATCGGCCACACGCCGCAGGAGATGGGCTACGCGCGGACTGGGCGGTTGTTCGTGCTGGCGAGCGAACACGCCCACGGCGTGTTTCTGCCGATCGACCTGGCGCGGACCTATACGGCGGACGAGCTGGAGCGGAATATCCGGAAGTTCGTGAGCATACCGTAGGGGGAGGGAGCGAGAGGGGAAGAGGAAACCGGGAACAGAGACTAGGGAACGGGGAACAGGGAACAGGGAACAGGAAACAGCCGACGGGCAATGGGGAGCAGCGCGAAACGGCGCCGGAGGTCCGTCGGCGGCCCTATAATGGGGCAATCGTGTTTCCGCCGAGCCGGGCGGTGCGTGTGGAGGACGGGCATGCGGGCGATCGTCGCGCGACCGCGCGGGTTCTGTGCCGGAGTGGAGCGCGCGATCCGCGCCGTGGAGCTGGCGCTGGAGATGTACGGGCCGCCAGTCTATGTGCGCAAGGAAATCGTGCACAACTACCACGTGGTGCAACGGCTGCGGGCCATGGGGGCGACGTTCGTGGACGAGCTGGACGAGGTGCCGTGCGGGGCGGTGACGATCCTCTCGGCGCACGGCTCACCGCCGGAGGTGTACGCGGAGGCCGGGCGGCGCCGCCTGCGGCTGATTGACGCGACGTGCCCGCTGGTACGCAAGGTGCACGTGGAGGTGCGGCGGTACGTGAAGCGTGGCTACCGGATCGTGTTGATCGGACACGCGGGCCACGACGAAGTCATCGGCACCACGGGCCAGGCGCGCGAGGCGACGATCCTGGTCGAGCACCTCGCCGACGTGGAGCGGCTGCAACTGAGCCCGGACGAGCGCGGGATCATCCTGACGCAGACCACGCTCAGCCAGGACGACACGCGCGAGATCGTTGCCTCGCTGCAGCGGCGTTTTCCGCACCTGGAGCTGCCGCCCACGGATGACATCTGCTACGCGACGCAGAACCGACAGTCGGCGGTCAAGGCGCTCAGTGACCGCATCGATTTGCTGCTGGTGGTCGGGTCGCAGAACTCGTCGAACTCGCGGCGGCTGACGGAGGTGGCCCGGGCACGCGGCATTGCTTCGCACCTCGTCGACGGTCCGGACCAGATCGACCCGGCCTGGCTGCGGGGCGTGCAGTGCATCGGCGTCACGTCCGGCGCGAGCGCGCCGGAGGACATCGTGCAGGGCGTGCTGGCGTACCTGCGGGCTCAGGGTGTGGACCCAATCGACGAAGTCGACGCACCGGACGAAGGGGTAACGTTCACTCTGCCGAAGCTCACACCGCTGACGGCGGCCGGTGAGCCGGTAGAGTGATGCGGCTCAGGTTCGGGTGGGAGCCGGGAGCAGGTCGGCGACCAGTGTAAGCAAAGCGGACACGCGAAAGGGTTTGCGCAAGACCTGTGTGGCGCCCAGGCCGGCGGCGTTCGCCAGGAACAGCGCGTTGTCGGCGCCGCTGATCGCCAGCACCTTGATGTTGGGGTTCTGCCGCCGCACGTGCATGATCATCTCGAGCCCGTCGCTTTCGGGCATGAGAACGTCGGTGATGACCAAGTCGAACGGCGTGGCGTGCATGGCCCGGATCGCCTCGGCGCCATTGGTTGCCTCGCAGACGTCATAGCCAGCCTGCTGCAACGCAATCCGCATGACCTGACGGATCGCGTCGTCGTCGTCGGCAATCAGAATGCTGCGCCGCATGGGGGCTACCCTTCCATCAATCTGAAAAGAGTATCGGCAGATCATGGGGAGTTCTGCCGGCGGGCGGTCGTAAACCGGCCGCGGGGCTGCGGGTCGGTGACGACCGCATCCGGAATCGCGCACGAGGCCTATTCGAACAGCCGCGGTTGGCGCGGATCGTCCGCTGTGCTGCGGAACTCGCCGTCGGCGACTTGGGTTACGAGGCGAGTTCCCCTGCGGACGGCGTTGATGGATTGGATGATCTGGCGCGTGCGCGCATCGCGCGTGATGCTGTAGCCGCGTTGCAGGAGTTTCTGCGGCGCGCAGGCTGAAATCGCTTGCAAGCGTGCCTGCAGCAGTTGACGGTGGTGGGCCAGTGCGGTGCGTACCGCCGTCCGAATACGAGCGGCGCCCTGCGCCAGATGGTCGCCGCCGCGCGCGACGCGCGCGGCCGGGTTAAGCTGGTCCACGCGTGTCTGGCAACGGGTGAGGCGGCGCTCGGCAGTGAACGCGCGTTCGCGGAGTGCCCGCCAGGCGGCGTGTTCACGCTGCGCGAGCGCGGCAGCGGCGCGGGCGAACCGGGCGCCGGTGCCGAAGCGCAGGAGCGCCAGCTCGAGCGCGGTGAAGCGCTGCCGCTGGCAATGGGCGGTGGCGGCGAGCGCAATGCGCAGGCGGTGCTGAAACTCGTCCAGCAGTTGGCCGCGTTGTCGGAGGGCGCTCAGCGGGCGGGCGAGGCTAGTGGTCGAGGTGAGGCGGTCGAGTTCGGCACGGGCGACGGTGAGCCGGTGGCTCAGGGTGCGCGTCGCGCGGGCGGCTGCCTGCGTCAAAACTGTGACCAACTCGGCCACGGTCGGTGCGATCAGCTCAGCCGCCGCCGTGGGCGTGGCGGCGCGGACGTCGGCGACGAGGTCGCTGATGCTCACGTCTACTTCGTGCCCGACGGCGCTGACGATGGGGATGCGGCTGGCGGCGATGGCGCGGGCGACGACTTCTTCATTGAACGCCCAGAGGTCCTCGAGCGAACCCCCGCCGCGGCCCACGATCATGACGTCGATTCCGCCGAGCGCGTCGGCGTGCTGGTTCAGCGCGCGAATCGCGGCGGCGATCTCGTCCGCGGCGCCGTCGCCCTGGACGCGGACCGGAAAGACCAGGATGTCGAGCAGGGGGAAGCGGCGGGCAAGCGTCTGGAGGATGTCACGGATGGCAGCGCCGGTCGGGCTGGTGACGAGCGCGATGCGCTCAGGGATGCGCGGCAGGGGCTTCTTGCGACGCGCGTCGAAGAGGCCCTCACGCTCCAGCCGCTCGCGGAGCTGGCGGAAGGCGAGCTCGAGCGCGCCGACGCCGCACGGCTCCAAGCGGCGGACGACCAATTGGTACGTGCCGCGCTGGGCATAGACTTCTACCCCGCCGGTGGCGATGACTTCCAGGCCGTCTTCGGGCTCGAACTTCAGACGCGCGGCGGTGCTCCGCCACATGACGCAGCGCAGCTCGCTGGTGGGGTCTTTCAGCGTGAAATAGACATGGCCGCTGGCGGGGCGCGAGAAGTTGCTGATCTCGCCCAGAACGTGCAGCGTCGGCGGCAGGTGCTGAGCGAGGGCCCCGCGGATCAGCTCGGTTACCTGCCGGACGCTGAGCGTGCCGGTGTCCGAAGGGGACGCGTCGCCGGGCTGGGCAGGCCGGCGGATGCGGGCGGGATCGAAGAACGGGCGCTCGGGCACGTCGCGGCTCCGTGTGGGAACTGCGTGAAGTATGGGCGCGCGGCGTGGAAAAGGAAACGGGCCGCACCGTGTGGGTAGTGGTGCAGCCCGGAAGAATACTTGCCTGGTTGAGCGCCTAGCGCTTCGAGAACTGGAACCGCCGGCGGGCCTTGCGCTGGCCGGGCTTCTTGCGTTCGACGCGGCGGGAGTCGCGGGTGAGATACCCGGCCTCGCGGAGTGTCGGCTCGAACTGGGTATAGGCCTTCAGCAGCGCGCGGGCGATGCCGAGGCGAATGGCACCGGCCTGGCCGCTGTGGCCGCCGCCATGCACGTTCACGCGGACGTCCCAGTGCCGGCGGACGCCGGTGAGCTCGAGGGGCGCCGCGGTGTCGCTGCGGTCCTGGGGTTCGGTGAAGTAGGCTTCGAGGTCACGGTTATTGATGATGAGTTTGCCGCTGCCGGGCATGAGGCGGACGCGGGCGACGGCGGACTTGCGGCGGCCGGTGCCAAGGTGCACGCCGGCGCGGGGCGCAGCACCCAGGTCGGCGGGCTCAGCGGCGGTGGGCGGCTGGGTGGCGGGCTGGTCCGGGGCCACGGGCGGGGTGCTCTCGGGGGTCGCGGGTATCGGTTTCGGTTCGGAGTCCGTCACGGTGGTCGCTCCTGGAGGCTAGAGGGGCAGCGGCTGCGGTTGCTGGGCCTGGTGCGTGTGCTTGTCGCCGACGTACAGCTTGAGCTTGCTGAGCATGTGGCGGGCGAGGGCGTTCTTGGGCAGCATGCGGCGGACGGCTTCGCGGAGCACGCGCTCGGGGTGCCGCTCAAGCATGGTCTGCATGGTCGTTTCTTTGAGGCCGCCGGGGTGGCCGCTGTAGCGGTGGTAGACGACCTGCTCTTTCTTGCGGAGGCCGTTGACCTTGACGTCGCCGGCGTTGAGGACGATGACGAAGTCGCCGGTGTCGATGTGCGGCGTGTAGGTGGGCTTATGCTTGCCCATCAGCACGGTCGCGATGCGGGCGGCGAGGCGTCCGAGGACCTGGCCACGGGCGTCCACGACGTACCAGTCCTTCTGCAGTTCGCCGGTCTTGGCCTGATAACACTTGTTCGCAGTCTTCATAAACGCTTCTCACAGCCGGGCTAAGCCCCGGGGTCAAAGTCAGAATCTCGCAGTATACGGATTCTCGGGGCGGCGTCAAGCGGCGCCGGCGTTGGTTCCGCGGCCGGCCGCCGGGGCAACTGGGGCCGCGCAGCGCACGGGGGACGACGCACGCGTGGTGGTCGTCCCCCGGTTCGCACACGGCTCCCGGAACTGGGTCCGGACTCGGCTAGTCGCCGCCGCTGCTCAGCAGAAGCACGAACGGGTTGATGTCGGCGAACGACGGGAAGTTGCCGTCGTTGTTGATGTCGCCGGCGACCGCGGGGCAGCCGGGATAGGCGGCCTCCCAGGTTGCGAAGTTCGAGAGGTACAGGACGAACGGGTTGATGTCGCCGAAGTTGATGACGCCATCGCAGTTCAGGTCGCCGACGGGCGAAGCGAGTCGTAGAACGACGCCGGTCGTGCCAAAGGGCGTGCCGGTGTCGTTGGCCAGGGCGTAGATTTCACCGCTGGCATCCTGCCCGAAGCCCAGGAGCGAGCGGCCGAAGGGCGCGGCCGGGATGAGCTGGAATTCCTTGATCTCGTTGCCGGCGTCGAGGTAGAAAAGCCGGCCGTCGTTGCTGAACGTCTGGGCGAAGTCACCGAAGACGTACTTGCCGACGAGTTGCGGGTAGCGGCTGCCGCGGTAGACGAAGCCGCCGATGATCGCCCGGCCGTCGTCGTGGTCGTACTCGGCGATGGGGTCGCTCAGGCCGGCGGGCACGTCGAGCGGGACATCGGTGACGTAGCCGCCCTGGTCGCCGTTGAAGACGAAGTAGAACGAGCCTTCCTTGGCGCGCCAGCCATAGTTGCCGCCCTTGACGACTAGGCTGATTTCTTCGAGCGCGTTCTGGCCGACGTCGGCGCAGTACAGGTCGCCGGTCGCCGCGTCGAACGAGTAGCGCCAGGGATTACGCAGGCCATAGGCCCAGATTTCATCGATGCCGGCGCTGCCGACGAACGGGTTGTCGGCCGGGACGCCGTACTGGCCGTTGGCGGAGTTGTTGCCGAGCGGGTCGATGCGCAGGACCTTGCCGAGGATCGCGTCGAGATTCTGCCCATTGCCGCCGCAGCCGTGGCCGATGATCGGGGCGCCGAGGAAGTTCTGACCGTCGCGGTCATCGGCGCCGCCGCCATCGCCCGTGGAAATGTAGAGCCGGCCGTCGGGGCCGAATTCGAGTCCGCCGCCGTTGTGATTGAACTGGGGCTTGTCGATGCGGAGCAGCTCGCGGCGGGTGGTGGTGTCGACGACGGCGTCGGGGTCGGCGGGATTGAGTACTTGCCACTCGGCGACGACGCTCTGGCAGTTGGGCGTGGAGGCCGGCGGCATGGTGGAGAAGTCCGCGGGGCCGCTGACGGGCTCGGAGGTGAAGGTGTACAGCAGTCCGGTGGTGGCGTAGTCGGGGTGGAAGGCGATGCTTAGGAGGCCGCGCTCATCGAAGGTGTTGGGGCCGAAGACCCCGAGCGCGACGAGTCGCGCGCTGACGTCGAGGAAGACCGATTTTACGCCGGTGGCGAGGTTGACGTTCCAAACGACGCCGTTTTGATCGCTGACGTAGAGCCGGCCCGCGATGCCGGGGGCCGCGGTGCCCCAGTTCGGCGCGGTCAGCCCGGTGGCGGCGGGCACGAGGCGCGCGTAGAGGTCGCCGGCGGGGCTGGGATCGAGGACTGGGTTGAGGAGCGCGGTCGGCATCACCTGTCCGCGGATCTCGCCGCCCGGGAAATTCGTGGTGTGGACGTTTACGTACCAACGGCCGGCGAGGACATCGGCGGCCTGGGTGGGGGTGAGAGCGGCCGAGCCGACGATGGGGCTGCCGGTGGGGAGGGTGATCTGTACGCCGGCGTTGCTGCAGGGCAGGGCGGCGCCGTGGAAATGCGCGGCGGTCTGCGCGCTGCTGAGGCTGTTGAAGGTGATGTTCCAACTGAAGAGGTTGGTGCCCAGATCGAGCGTGGCCGTGCCGCTGCCGCTGGCGAGCGTGTTGACCGGGGTGGGGCCTTCCTGGTGGCCGTCGAGCGTGATCGTGAAGGTCTGGAGCGCGTCCGACTGGACGGTGATGAGGCCCGTCATGCCGAACGCACAATGCGGCAGGCAGAAGTACGGGATGGACGGCACGCCGGTCGGCACCACGTAGTCGAAGGTCGGGTGCGCGGCGTCGAGCGGGGCGTCGAAGAACGGCGTGTTGTGCGTGCAGCCCGTGCCCGAGGTCACCGTGTGGATGCCGTTGACCCACACCCAGTGAATCGTGTCGCCGGGTGCCACGGTGAGATTGGCAGGCGAGAACGACGTGCCCGAGGCGGTGACATTCCAGGTGGTGGCGCTGGCGGTCGCGCTGATTGCCAGCGCGAGCATCAGCGCGAGGATGAACGGGCCGTGAGAGGTGAAACGTGTGCGCATCGCCGACTCCTTTTCAGACGTCTGAACCGTGTGCGCGGCCTGTTTCGGCCCGCTGCCGAAGACGCGCGCTGCAAAGCTTCGGACGTACGCCGGGGTACAGGCCGGCGCCAGGGAAGCCGGACAACGGGGCCGCCGATACTGCGCCGGAACGCGCGGCGACGCGCAGAGGCCGGTGCGGAGGCACACTGTCCACGTTGGTCGGAGGCGCCCGCCTCCGGCTCGGTCCGAACAGTGACTAAATGTGCGCAGGCGGGGGGTCGATTGCGGAAAAGTGATTTTCGCGGCGCGGAATTGTCGCAGTCGCGGGCGGGGCCAAGTCGGCCAGCGTCTGGCGCAGGAGCTGGCGCGTGCGGTGAACGTGACTCATCGCGGTTCCGGGGGGGATTCTGAGCCGACGTGCGATTTCGGCGTATGCGAGGCCCTCAACGGTCCGCAACAGCAGGCACGCGCGGGCGGGCGCGGGCACACGGGCCAGCGCGGCCAGCACGCGGTCGTCGAAGTGCGGCTGGTTGGGCGCAAGCCTGTCGCCGGTGAGGCACGCGGGCGCCGCGGGCTGCGTCACGGGCGTCGCGGCGGCGACGGCGAGCGGGACGGTCTTCCGGCGGCGGCGAGCGCGGGAATGGTTCAGTGCGACATAGTGAACGATCCGGGCCATCCACGCGTAGAAGCAACTGCCGGTCCTGAATTCCTTGAGCTTGCCCAGGGCTATCAGGGCCGCTTCCTGCACGACGTCTTCGGCCAAGGTGGCGTCCTGGACGATGCCGAGCGCCATCGACTGGAGCGAGCGGCAGGACGACTTGAAGAGCGCCCCGAACTCTGGCGCGCGTAATTCGTCACCGGCGGGGCTGAGCCGACCCGCCGGCTGGCGTACGGAACGCACATGAGGGCCCGACACCATCTCGTGTCATTATAGACGGGTTCGGCGCCCGGGCCCGGGCTGCGCCGCGCGGGGCAAAAAGAACACCGCCCGGATCAGGGGACCCGGGCGGTGCATGTTGCCGTACTAATTAGTCGCTGCAGGCGCGGATTAGCTCCGGCGACGAGCGAAGAAGAGGCCGGCCAGCGCGAGCAGCGCGAGCGAGCCGGGCTCGGGCATGTAGGTGACGCCGAGCGTGTAGGTGCCGGCGTTGCTGCCGGGCGTGATGGCGTCGATCGTGGCGCCGAACGTCGTGTTGTAGCCGGCGGTCACGATCGTGTAGCTGCCGGCCGCGAGGGTCAGGCCGTGCAGGCCGGGCGCGAGATCCGGAGCGGCCAGGGGATCGGCCGCGCCGTAGCTGAGCTCGCTGAACAGGCCGGGGCCTTCGTCATCGCTGGTGGCGACGAGGTTGCCCAGGCCGTCATACAGCGCCATCTCGGTGTCGGTCATGCCGCCGGTGCCGCCGCCGACCATGCTGATGTTCAGGTAATCGAGGGGCCCGTTGACGCCGGCGAAATTGAACGTGAAGAAATCGAGACCGCCCGCGACGTGCGAGCCGGGCGTGTTGACGGTGACGCCATCGCCGATCAGCGTGCCGAGGTTGCCGCCGCCATTCTGCACGGCGCCCTTTTCGCCGAACTCATAGGTCACGGTGTCCCAAATCGAATCGGGTGAATTGGCGGCGTCGTCATAGCTCTCGAACCACTCCAGATTGACGGTCCCGCCACTGGTGAGCGCGAAGGGCGTGACGCTGACCACGGTCGGGCCGATCGCGAGCGTACCGGTGTAAGAGGTGACAGTCGTGGCCTGGAAATTGAATGCAGTGAAGCTCTGGCCAGCGCCGGGCATGAAGCGAACACGCGCCTCGCTCGCATACGTGCCGCTCGCGACCTTGGTCAGCGCACCGGTGACGCGGATGGCGTTGACGTTTCCGCCGCCAGTTGCGACCCACGATCCGAGCACGTTGTCCGGGTCACCTTGGACGTCCATCGAATTGATATTCGTGAACGAAGCCGCGCCGAACACCGTGAAAGGTATTGTGCTGGCGGCGGCTGTTGCCGCGAACATCGCGGCGGCCACAATTACTAGGGTCCATTTCATCAGTAACTCCTCCTCCGGGCAAAGCGCACCGCCGGGCTACGCCGCCCGAGCGTTTATTGCGCACACCATTTACGTGCAGGCGACGGCGAGCAGGGCGCGACATGCATCATTGCGGGCTCGGATCGTCGCGGAGCGCCCGCGCACGTGGCGCAAGATCGCCGATACTCCGTGCTGGAGGTGCCGATCGCGCTAGCAGGGCATACAACAAGTCTGACGTGCCACAACCAGTTCAACCCCGCGATGCGTTCGCAACCTCCTCCTCTATGACCCCAAGTCTATTGCCCCGGTGGAGATGTGTCAACGAAAAACCCGGGCGCTTGTCGCGATCGAGCGCGGCGCTGGTCGGCGCCTGGATCTGGCTGCCAAAGCTGCTGTTATGGGACTACTGGCGCCGGGCGTCCGCGGTCCAGCCGCACGCGGAGCCGCCCGTGGCGAGCGGCTCCGCGCGCGTGAAAGACAGGATCGGCTGCCGGCTTCTGCTACGGACAGACGATCGGCAGCGGGTTGTTGCTCAGCAGCGCTACGAACGGGTTGATGTCATCGAACGCCACGGCCCCCGAGCCGTTGATGTCGCCGTTGCCATTGGGGCAACCGGGGAACGTCGTCGCGTATGCCGATGGGTTGCTCAGCCGCAGCACGAAGGCGTTGATGTCGCCGAACGAGACCTGGCCGTCGCAATTCAGGTCGCCGGCGCAGCTCGGCCGCGTGACGAACGCCCAGAAACCGCCCGTCAATTCGAAGCTGCCGCCACTGAGGATGACGGCGCCGGCGTCGGGCTGGCCGATGGTTCCGGACAGCTCGAAACCGCCGTTGGTGGCGAACATGTCGCCGCCGCCATCGACCGTGAACCAGCTCAGGTCATACGTGTCCGCCAGGGTCGCGGCCGGACCGAACAGGCCGGCTGCGAGGACGACGGCGGTGAGGATTACGTTGCGCTTCATCGCTTACTCCTCCGCCGCGTTGGCGCTGCCGTGCGCGGGGTAGAGGCTCAGCTCCGCAGGCTGGTCGTACAGCTCGGGGTGCAGGTACTTGCCGCGTTCGGCGGCCGACTTCTGCTCCTCGACCTGGATGCGGTTCTGCTCGGCATACGGATCGTGCCGGATGCCGGTGACCTGCCAGGAGACCTTGAGGCCCGGCTGGCCGCCGGCGATGCGGAACGTGTTGTCCAGGATTTCCTCGGCGACGTACACCGGCGCGAAACCGCCGATGCAGGTGAGCTGGTAGCGGAATTCCTGGTTGAGCGCCTCGAACCACTCGGGCATCTGGACGACGGCTTCGCCCTGGTCATCGAGCGTGACGTTGCCGTTGTAGATGTTCATCATGTCGGGGCTTTCGACGAACGAGTGGAGCAGGTACTTGTTGGCGGGATCGAGCGGGTGGTCGATCTTGAACGCGCCGCCGTTCTTGGAAAGCGTGCCGTTCACGTGGACGCGGCCGTTGAAGTAGCCCGCGTAGCCGGTGCTGTTGCTGCCGCCGTTGCTGCCATAAATGCCGTAGCCGCCGCCGGTGGACTGGCCGTAGACGCCGGTGCCGAGGTTGTCGTAGCCGGCCACGCCGGCCGCGCCGGCCGCGCTGGACGAGCCGCGGACACCCTCGCCGCCGGTCGTGTTGTTGTGGCCGTAGACGCCGTAGCCGTTGCTGGCGCCGGACACGCCTTCGACGCCGGCAGTCGTCCCGCTGCCGTAGACGCCGACGCTGGAGGCGGCGGTCGTCGTGCCCGTGATGGCGTCGCCATCAGCCGTAGTCACGTCGAGTCTGGCATCCGGTGTGTTGTCGCCGATGCCGACGTTGCCTTCGTCGGTGACGATCAGCCGGTCGCCGCCGGCGTAGACGATCCAGTCGCCGGTCGCGCCGTCGAGGTACGTCCAGGCGACCTCCGCCCCACCGGCGCTGTAACCGTAGAACGGCTGACCGCCGGCGCCATCCGTGCGGATATACATGCCGCCGTAGCCGCTGTTCACCGGGGCTTGGACGCCGAAATACTCGGCGCCCGTGACCGTCGTCGACCGGTTGATGCCGACGAAGCCGGTGGTGGTGTTATAGGTGTTGCTGCCGCTCTTGGACCACAGGCCGCTGCCGGGTGCGTTGAGGGCGTAGGCGGCGTACGGCGTGGCCGTCAGCTTCTGGCGGGGGGCGAGGTTTGTGTACGCGCCGGCGCCGGCCGGGTAGCGGACCGAGATCGCCAGCCAGCGGGCGTTGCCGTCGAAGACGGTGCTGCCGAAGTCGAGCGTGGCCGTGAACAGGCCACCGACGACGGCGACGGGCGCCGGGTTGCCGCTCGCGCCGTCAAACGTGAGCGTCGAGCCCACCTGGTTGCCGAAACTGGCGGCATCCCACAACGTGAAGATCATGTCGACGGGGCCGGTGACGGAATTGCCGCTCAGGCGCAACTCGCCTTGGTAGGTGAACTCTGTCCCCGCCGGTGCGGCATGAACAACGGGCGCCAGTGCGGCGCCAAGTGCGACCAGACCGATTACTACGACGCGTTTCGCGCGCATCATCTCTTCTCCCATTGGCACGGCGTCAGCGCTGCCGTCCCGTGGCGCGCGAGAGCTGGTGGCGCGGACGCAGACCCAAAGGCTGAGCCCACGTGCCGGCCGCTCCCGCTCATGGAGCGGGGCTGACGCTGGTGCGTTCAGTTTCCAAACTTTGCCAAAACGGCCCGAATCCTCGCGATTGCACCAGGGTATTACCGCGGATGAACCCCGGATATAGATCGCACGAAAATGGTACGCATTGCCCGTGCGGTTTTCAAGCGCGCGGTCCGAAAAAGCGAGGTGGCCGGCCGCTACGCGCGTTCGACGAGCCGGTCGATGAGGAAGTCCGACTGTTCCAGCGCGCGGGTCGTGAAGGGGCCGAAGAACTGCCGGACCTCGGCGAAGAGCGCGTCGAAGGCGGCGTGATCCTGGGCGGCGGTCAGGGTGCGCAGCTCTTCGGCGGCGCGGGCGAAGGCGGCGGTGACCGCGGCGGTGTCGGGGTTGGACATTTGGATCGCGGCGTACAAGGCGGGCGATTGCGCGAAATGGCGCGCGGTCAGGAGCAGCTCCATCAGGTAGATCGGGGACGTGAACAGCAGCGTGCGGTCAATGGGGACCTGCAACGTCGCGAGGGTCTTGCCCATCACCTCGGTGGAGAAGTGCACGAGGACCTGCACGATGGACATCGCGCGGTCGTGTTCTTCCGGCGTCGTCTCCATGAGCTCGATGCCGCGCGCGTGCAACATGCTCCTCAGCCAGGCCAGCCACTGGTCGCCGCGGCCCGGCGTGAGGACCACGCGCTGGCCCTGGAGCGAGTGGACGGTCGGCCCGAAGAGCGGGTGGGTGCCGACGACGCTCGCGCGCGACGCGGCGAGCATGGCGCGCAGCGGGCCGGTCTTGATCGAGGTCACGTCCATCAGCAGCGCTTCCGGCCGCACCCGCGGCCCGATGCGCCGGATGACGTCTTCGGTCACATCGATTGGGACGGCGACGATCACCACATCCGCGACGGCAGCGGCCTCGTCCGGCGTGAGGGCGGTGTCGAGGTCCGCGATCATCACCGCGTGGCCGAGGTCGCCGAAGAGCTGGGCGATGCACTGGCCCATGCCGCGCCGGCCGCCGATGACCGCGACGGTGCGTGGCTCGACCTCGAGCGGCACCTCGGCTTTGAGCGCGGCCTGCCGGTCGCGGCTGGCCCAGAGCACGAGCCGGAAGAGGCTCTCGATCAACTCGGGGTTGAGGCCGAGCGTCATGGCGCGCGACCGACGGTCGGCGATGATCTCGCGCTCGCGGTCCAGGTCGCGGATGGGCAGATGGTGCTCGCGTTTGTGCTCGGCGATGTCGGCGATCAGGCCGTTGCGGCGGGCGAGCAGTTGCAGGATGTCGCGGTCGATGGCGTCGATCATCGCCCGCAGGACGGGCAGCGGGCGAATGGCCGGGTTCTCAGATGTACGTTTGGCCTTGGTCATCGGGACGGCGCAACCGTAGCGGTCCGCCGCGCGGGCGTCAACGGCGGGGGCAGTTTCGCGAGGCGCGCCCCGGAATTACGATGGGTGGGCACAAACGGACACTGCGTGGCCGGATACGGCGGCGCGTCGAGGAGCCAGCGCATGGCGGAGCTGAACTATCGCACGGCAGGGGAGTCGCATGGGCGGGCCCTGACCGTGCTCATCGAGGGGTTGCCGGCGGGGCTGGCGGTGGACCTGCCGCTCATCAACGGCGAGCTGCGCCGGCGGCAGGGGGGTTACGGGCGCGGTGCCCGGATGAAGATCGAGCGCGACGAAGTGTTGATCCTGAGCGGCGTCCGCGCGGGGCAGACCATGGGTTCGCCGTTGGTGCTGCAGATTGCGAACCGGGATTTTCGCATTGACGACGCGCCCGTGGTGCAGCGCCCGCGGCCGGGGCATGCGGATTTCGCCGGTGCGATGAAGTGGCTGACCACGGATTGCCGGGAGACGCTGGAGCGGGCCTCGGCGCGCGAGACGGCGGCGCGGGTCGCGGCGGGAGCGCTGGCGAAGTGTCTGCTAAGTGCGTTCGGCGTGCAGTGCGTCGGCTTCGTGGCCGAGATCGGAACGGTGCGGGCGGACGCGCCGGCGGATGTCGCGCCCGAGGCGCTCGTGGCGGCGCGGGATGGGAACGACGTGTACACGCCGGACGAGAGCGCGGTGGC
This sequence comes from Phycisphaerae bacterium, assembly GCA_017999985.1. Taxonomy (NCBI): domain Bacteria; kingdom Pseudomonadati; phylum Planctomycetota; class Phycisphaerae; species Phycisphaerae bacterium. The sequence goes on from JAGNKU010000015.1 coordinate 24,418, forward strand.
GCCGATGCGCGCGGCGATTCGGCAGGCGAAGAAGGACCGCGACACGGTGGGGGGCGTGGTGGAGGTGCGCGTGTACGGCGTGCCGCCGGGGCTGGGGACGTGCGCGGCGTGGCAGGAGAAGCTGGACGGGCGGCTGATGCAGGCAGTCGGTTCGATCCAGGCGATGAAAGGCGTGGAGATTGGACTTGGGTTCGAGGCGGCACGCCGACCGGGCAGCGCGGTGCATGATGCGCTGTACTATGACGCGGCGCAGCGCGACACGGCGAATTTCGGCTTCGTCCGGCGGTCGAACCGGGCGGGCGGGCTGGAGGGGGGGATGACGAACGGGATGCCGCTCGTGGTGCGCGCGGCGATGAAGCCGATCGCGACGTTGCTGCAGGGCCTCGACAGCGTGAACCTGGAGACGCGGCAGCCGGAGCGGAGCGCTTACGAGCGCAGCGACGTGTGCGCGGTGCCGGCGGCGAGCGTGGTGGCGGAAAACGTGGTGGCGTTCGAGGTGGCGCGGGCGTGGCTGCAGAAGTTCGGCGGCGACACGCTGCGCGAGGTGCGGGCGGCGTACGAGTTCTACGCGGCGGCCGTGCGCGGGTTGGGCGCTGCGCCGGAAGTCACAGCCGGCCGTGGCGGATCATCGAGATCAGCAGCACGAACCCGATCGCGCCGGCGGTGAGGAAGCCGATCAGTCCTATGACAGGTATGCCGTGCCAGGCGGGGGGGATGCGCGAGTGCACGATCAGGGATGAGCCCACGATCAGGGCGGCGAGGACGATGGCGAACGACACGCGGTTGGCCACGCGGTCAAGCGTGTCGAGCAGCCCGGCGAGGCCGCGATGCTCGAAGCCGATCGTCAGGTTGCCGCGGCGGGCGAGGCGCAGCAGGTCACGCACGCCGCCGGGAATCTCGCGGGCGAGGTGCAACAGCTCGCCGCCGACCTCGACCGCGTCACGGAGGAGGCGGCGCGGGCGCAGCCGATCGACCTTCAGCTTCCGCACGTACGGGCGGGCGGCCGCGAAGATGTCGAGCTCGGGATCGAGGCGGGCCACAAGGCGCTCGGCCGTTGCGCCGGCCTTCATCATCATGACGAGGTCGGGCGGGATGGTGAGGCGGTGGCGGCGGACGAGGTCCAGCAAGTCCATCAACAGCTTGCCGAAGCTCAGGTCGCCAAGTACTGGCGTGATGTTCAGGTCAATGAACTCGGCCACGTCCGCTTCGAGTCGCCGGACGTCGGGATCGACGTCTTCGTCGTGCGCGGTCAGCCGGAGCAGGGCCGTCGTGGCGGCGGCTGAGTCGCGGCCGGCGACGGCGTAAAGCAAATCGGCGAAGACCTCACGGCTGCGGCGGTCGAGGCGGCCCATCATGCCGAAGTCGAGCATGCAGACGACGTTGCCGGGCAGGGCGAAGACGTTGCCGGGGTGGGGGTCGGCGTGGAAGAAGCCGTGGGCGAAGATCTGCTTGAGGGTCAGCTCGGCGCCGCGCGCGGCGAGCACGCGCGGATCGAGGCCGGCGGCCCGCAGGGCGGCGGGGTCGGTGACGGGGATGACGTCGACGTATTCGAGGGTCAGCACGCGGCGCGTCGTGAAGGGCCGGTAGACCTTGGGGACGTAGATGGTGTCGTCGTCGAGGAACTCGCGGGCAAAACGCTCCAAGTGCGTGGCCTCGGTGGTGAAGTCGAGCTCGCGCTCCAACACGCGGCTGAACTCCTCGACGATCCGGCTGGGTCGATAGATGCGCCAGTCCTCCACGTGCTTCTCGACCAGCATGGCGAGGTGCAGCAGGATTTCCAGGTCGACCTCGATGACGGCCTGGATGTCGGGGCGCTGCACTTTGACAACGACTTCGTCGCCGCCGCGCAGCCGGGCGCGGTGGACCTGGCCGATCGACGCGGCCGCGATGGACTGCTGGTCGAAGCGCTCGAAGATGCTGTCCAGCGGCCGGCCAAGCTCCTCCTCGACGATGGCCCGCACTTTCTCGAAGGCGAAGGGGGGCACCTCCTGCTGGAGCCGGGTGAGCTCCGCGGCGAGACTGGGCGGCACGAGATCGGGGCGGGTGGAGAGCACCTGGCCGAGCTTGATGAACGTCGGCCCGAGCTCCTCGATCGCCATGCGGACACGCTCGGCGGGGCTGAGCGTTTCGACCTGCTCGCGGTGCTCGCGCGAGATGAGCTGCAGGCCGATTTCGAGGTATTGGTTGATCCGCAGCAGGTCCACCAGGTTCCCGAAGCCGTACTTTATCAGCACGGTCAGGATCTGCCGGTACCGGTTGATGTGCCGGTAGGTTCGCGAGACGAGCCCGATCTTGCGGATGGCCATTGTCAGCCGGACTTGTCGGCCAGGGCCTGCTCGAGCTTCTCCAGGCGTGCGGTCAGCGCGGCCACGTCATCGCGCGTGGCGAGGTTGGTTTTCTTGAGCGTGTCCTGCACCATGCGCTGGATGGTGGCGTCAAGTTCGGCCCGGCCCTTCTTGGCCCGCGCGACGGCCTCGTCCACGAACGCCTGCCCCTTGTCGGCGGACAGGTTGGCGGCCTTGGCGATCTCCTGTGCGACCTCCTCAACCTTGTCCTTGGTCATGAGCGTCAGGCCCACACCCGCCAGCAGAGTCTTCTTCAGCGCCTCGATCATCAGCACGCCTCCTGCGTAAGATTTGTTCACGGTCCGGATTCTACCTTTGGTACTACGGTCTCACCAGTGCGCGGTTCAGGGGCATGATGCGTAGACGCTGGGAGGGCCGACCAATTCCGGCCAGAGGCCCCGCGCCGCCAGGTATGCGCGCACATCACTGCAGAGGTGGCACTTGTCCGCGTAGCCGGCGGGCCGCTCCTGGTACCCGTGTTGCCGCGCGAGAGCGAGGAGCGCGACGCTGCCGCCGGTCACCAGCGCGCCAAGGATCGGGTTGGAGCGCCAATCAGCGGCCAGTGTGTGCCAGAGCTGTGCCACGCTGCGCGGCCCGGCCTGCCCGAGGATGATCCCGATGCAGGTGCCGGGAAAGACGTACCCGGCGGGGTCGATGTGGACGTGGCGACTACCGAGCAGTGCCGCCGCGCAGTTCTCGCCGGCGAACGCCGCGGCTGGGCGACCGGGCAGCAGCGGCGCGAGCACCTGCGCGGCGCGGCCGGTGAGTCGGTCGCGATGGCGCGCCAGCGCTGTGCGATACGCCGCCGCGCGATCGGCCGGGGAGAGCTGCCGAATGTCGGTGGGCGCGTTGTAGAAATCCCACCAGCGGACCTGCACGCGGCCGGGGCCGAGCACCGCGCGGGCCAGTTCCACGCAGCGCCGCACGCGGTCGAACGGCACGAATTCCTGGTGGTATACGTCGGTGCTCACGATGAGCTTCTGCAGGCCGAGCGCGTCCAGCCGGGCGAGGCGCGCCCGCGTCAGTTCGTCATCCGTCGCCCAGAACGCGTTGGTCTCCACCTTTTCGAGTGGCGTCAGGCCGGCGGCGCGTGCGGCGGCGATCACGGCAACCAGGTGGTCCCAGTCGCGAAAGGGTTCCCCGCCGGCGAGGTGAATGCGCATGGTCTTGCCGTGGGTGGCGGCGTGCTCGTCGAGGCCGCGCCAGAGGGCGACGGCTGTCTCGACGTCGAGGACGCCAGCATGCTCCGGGCCGCTGTGCAGGTAGCAGATCGCGCAGCGCGCGTTGCACCAGTAGGTCAGCAGCAGGCCGGCGAATTCCCAGACGGCCAGCTGCGGCGTCTTCGCGTCGGTCATGTCGGACGGGTGTTGCACACCGGGATTGTATCGGCCGACCGACCGGAGGTCGGTCCCCCAGAGTGTGACCAGACGGCGGTCCCCGATTCGGGTCGCCCGCGCGGTTCAGGCCGGTGGCGGGTCAGTAGGTGAAGTCCGTGGTCCAGGCGACGTCGCGCCCGTCGCCTGACCACTGGCTGTTGTTGCCCACGAGGTCGACGGCGCCGTCGGACTGCAGCTCGTAGCCCAGTGACTTGAGCGTCTCGGCGGTGGCGTGGCCGTCGAGCCAGAGTGTGCCGGCGCGCCCCAAGTGGCGCGGATCGGCGGCCGAACGATAATCGGGGAGGTCGGCCATCTCGCCGGTGACGGGGTCGACGCGCGGCGGATCTAGGTTGAAGCCCTCGTTGCCAAAGCGGGCGGGTTCGGTCTTGGAGTCATCGTCGTATGGTTGGCGGTCGAGCGGGGCGAACGAGGCGGCGGTGCCCATGCCGTCGGCGACGCACACCGTGCGCCCGGGGAACTTCACACTGGTGATCTTGACGGGCCACCGCTTGTACGAGGTTTCCACAGCGTCGTCGAGGAGCCGCGAGTTGCCGAGGAACTGGTAATTGTAACCGTAGCTGCCATTGCGTTCGTCGGTCCAGTTCGGGACGGACGGGCAGACATACCCGCGGTAGGAGTAGTTCTGTTGGTCGCCTGGCTCGCCGTGCATGTCCTGGACGCCCTTGCAGGCCTGGGGGTCGTCGAAGGGCGGCACGCCGACCGCGCCGCTCATCATGGTCAGAAACGTCGGGCGGAACTTGTGGCGGCCGTAGACCACGGCATAGGGGTCGCAGCTCTGGCCGGAGAGCTTGGGCAGCCGGCCGGGCGGCAGGACGTCGCGGTTGTCGTTCAGGTAGATGTTGAGTCCCTGTCCCAGGACACGGAGCTGTGACAGGCAGATGGTCCCGCGGGCCTGCTGGCGGGCGGCGGCGAGTGACGGCACGAGGATGCTGATGAGCAGGGCGATGATCGCGACGACGACCAGCAGCTCGATGAGCGTAAACGCGGTCAAGCGCGTGAGGCGGCGTGGCGTGGCTGGACAGAGCGATCGTGGCATGCATGCACCTGTGGGTCGGCTCCGCCTACCCGGCGACGAAATCCGGGCCGCCACCTTCTGGTCGGTCAGCCAGAGCAGTTCGTCGGGAAGGGCAGAGCCGGCCTGTCACCTTTGAGGATAGCATTTCGGGCCGGTCAAGCCAATGGTCGCCGTGCACGCCTCGCTTGCTGCCTGTGCGTCGGTGGGCTACACTGCCCATAATTGCGGCTGGGAAAGACACTTGGCTGTCGTGCGGCACGCAGGATGCAAGGGCCGCCGGTCACGTGGGGCGGGCCGCCGAGACGGTGAACCGCATGCAGATCGATCGGATCGTTCCGCTCGCCAGGCAATTGCTCGTGCTTCCCACGGGAGACTCGCACCCGGACCTCTGGCTCTGGGAGCACGCGGAGCGCGTCATGCGTTTGACGCAGCTCGTCGCGCGGTTGCCGGAGGTGGGGGACGTCGGCCCGGATTTGACCGCGCTGGCGGCGGCGGCCTTGTTTCACGACGCGGGCTGGGTGCTCGAGTTTCACCAGGGGCGTTTCGAACGCTGGCAGGTCCTGACGCGGCCGACGAACGACCTGCAACGCGAGCTGGGGGCGGCCATGCTGCAGGAGGAAGCCGGGCCGCTGCTGGGCGGCCCGACGACGCGCCTGGCGGGCGACGCCATCCGGCAGTGCAACGACCGGCGCACGACGCTGATCGAGGCGCGCATTCTGGCGGAGGCGGAGGCGATCGACGAGATCGGGGTAATGTACGTGTTGCGTCAGTTCCGGCAGTACCAGGCGGAAGGCCGCCCCATCCAGCAACTGGCGGACAGTTGGCAGCGGCAGAAGGAATACCGCTACTGGGAAGTGCGGCTGCAGGACGGCTTCCGGTTCGAGTCCACACGGGCGCTGGCGCGGCAGCGCCTGGCAGCGGTGGACGCGTTCATGACCGCGCTGGCCAGCGACCTGCGCGGTGCTGACCTCACACGACTGCTGACCCAGGCTGGTGCGGCGCGGACCCCGGAGCCGTCCGAGCGCTGACCATCGGCCGCGGGGAGAGTGCCGTGGAATCCGACATCGCCCGCATCCTGATCCACAAAGACGAGATCGAGGCCCGCAACCGGGCGCTCGCGGCGGAGATTGCGGCGACCTACAACGGCGACAACGTGGGTCTGACGCTGGTCCCGATCCTGTCCGGGTCAATGATCTTCCTGGCCGATCTGATCCGACACCTGCCGCTGAAAATGAAGATTGCGCTGGTGCAGGTGTCCACGTACCCGGGCACGGCGACCTCGCCCGGCGATCCACGCACGGTGCTGCAGCTCTCCGGCGATGTCACCGGCCGGCACGTGCTGGTGGTGGACGACATCCTGGACAGCGGGCGGACGCTACGCCGCGTGCTGGCGATGATCCGCGAGCGGCAGCCGCGCAGCCTGCGGGCGGCGGTGCTGCTGCGCAAGCCGAGCAAGGCGCCGCCGGATGTGAAAGTTGACTTTGTCGGGTTCGACATAGACGATCTATTTGTGGTCGGCTACGGCCTGGACTTTGACGACCTGTACCGGAACTACCCGCACGTGGGCGTACTCCACCCGGAGTTGATGCCATGAGCGAGTCCGAGCCCATCAGGAGCGTGACGGCCGAGTCGCCGCCGGCGGTGCCGGGGGTGCGCGTGGCGCCGGCGAAGGCCGCGGCGAAGCTGGAGCTGCTCGATGGCGATGAGGTCATCCAGCTTTCCATCAAGCCGTCACTGTGGTTCATCCCGCTGGTCGCGGCGAAGTGGGTGCTGGCCATGGCGCTGCTGGCGGCGGGGGTCGCGGTCGTGATGCGAGAGGGCTGGACACGCGAGGGGCTGATCGTGTTCCAGTTACTGATCGGCGTGGCGGCGATACGCGTTGGGGTGGCGACGCTGCAATGGGCCAGCCGACTGTACGTGCTCACCAACCGCCGCGTCATGCGCTTCAAGGGCATTCTCAGCGTCGACGTGGCCGAACGGCGCCTCGCGCAGATCGGCCAGATCAAGCTGCACATCCCGCGCTACGGGCACGCGTTGCGGCTGGGCTCGATCCTGATGCAACTCGCCGAGCACGACAGCACACCGCTCTGGTGGGATGACGTCGCGCGGCCGCACGAGATCCACGAGATCCTCGAGCGGGCGATCCGGAAGGCACAGACCTAGCCGTACGCCGCGGGTTCAGGACGGACGCAGGCGCTGGTACAGCGCTTCGAGTTGATCCACCATCCGGCGCCAGTCGAACCGCTCCAGGCAGTGCTCGCGGCCCGCGCGGCCCAGGCGCCGGCGCAGGTCGGCGTCGGCGGCCAGGTCGCATAGGGCTTCGCTAAACGCGTCGAGGTCGTTGAGCGGCACGCAGCGGCCGGTCTGGCCGTCAAGCACGACTTCGGGGGTGCCGTCAATGTCAAAGGCGACCGCAGGCACCTGCATGAGCAGCGCCTGCACCACGGCGCGCGGCAACCCCTCCCACTGCGACGTGTGCGCGAGCAGATCGCAGCCGGCCAGCATTTGGGGCACGTCCGCCGGCGGGATCAGGCCGACCAGCGTGGTCCGGGCGGTCAGGCCGAGGCGGGCGAGCTCGGCCTCGTATTCGGCGCGTTGCGCGCCGTCGCCGATCCAGACAAAATGCAGCCGGGGCGCGCGGGCCGCGGCCCGGGCCATCACGGGGATGAGCTGCTCGTATCCCTTCCGACGGAACAGGCGCGCGACGGTGCCGACGACGACCTGGTCGTCAGTGACGCCCCAGGCGCGGCGGGCGGCGGCGCGCAGCTCGACGTGCGGGGTGAACTGGCCGACCTCCATGCCGGAGTACACGGTCAGCAGCTTCTCGCGCCGGCAGATGCCCGCCGCGACGCTTTGGTCGATCATGGCGTCGGCGACGGCGACGATGGCGTGCGTACGCCGGGCGGTGAGCCACTCGAGCCAGGCGTAGGCGCGGCGGACGGGCCAGGGCTGCGTGCGATTGAAGCTCATGCCGTGGATGGTGTGGACGATGCGGGGGACGCGGGCGTCGGCGGCCGCGAGCCGGCCGAGGATGCCGGCCTTGCTGCTGTGGGTGTGGACGATGTCGGGGCGCAGGCGCTGGAACTCCATGGCGAGGCAGCGGCGGGCGCGCATGTCCATCCAGGGATTGACGGCGCGGATGAGCTCGGGCAGCTCGATGAACTCGTAGCCGCCGCCGCGGGCGCGCTCGACGAGGCTGCCCTCGGGTCCGCGGGTGGGGCCACTGATGAGGGTGACGCGGTGGCCGCGTTCGTGCAGGCCCGCGCAGGTCAGGAGCGTGTTCTCCTGGGCGCCGCCGATGATCAGACGCGTGATGACGTGGCAGATGTGCATGGGGGGATTATGGACCGGCGCGGGGCTGGCGTCATGCGGGGTTGGCGGGGGGCGTAGTGGGCAAGGCGCGGCGGGGCGGCGGTGGGTCGGTTTTGGGTTTTGACAACCGTGGGAGCTTGTCTCATACTTCCGTGCCCGGAAGCGTGCCCGCGCGGCGGACCAGTCGCCGGTGATGCGGCGGCGGCGGGCATGGCGCGTGTGGCCGGTAGCGGTCAGCAGGAGTGAAGAATGGCCGGTCGTCCCATGAGTCCCTACGGCGGCCAGTCGGGGCTGCTCTACGGACTGATCGCGTTTGCGTTCGTGAGCGTCGCCTCGCTGGGTCTGTTCGTGTTCCAACTGACCAAGAACAAGGCAGCGGAGAACCGGGCCCAGAGCGCCGAGCAGCGGTTGGAGCAGTATGGTCAGCCACCGCAGTACTACGCCGATGAGGGCAGTGCGCGCCGGACCAAGGTCTTCACGGTGATGACGGGCGACCTGCAGAAGGTGGCGGCGGCCGTGACCGGCGTGGAGGAAGACCTGGGGCCGACCGTGGTGGCGAAGGTCGGGCAGGCGATGAAGGACGTCGCCAAGACAGCGCAGGGCGCGGTCAACGCCAACGATGCGGCGTTGCCGGCGCTGACGGCGCTGAGCGCGGCGTACGCGAAAGAGAAAGCGGCGGCGGCGGACCTGACGCGGCAGGTGGCCGAGCTGCAGGACCAGACGGCGGCGCTGACCGCCCAATTGAAGACGACGCGCGACCAGTTCGAGTCGCAGACGGCCGCCCTGCGGGATCAACTGGCGCAGGCGCAGAGTGACAAGACCGAGGCGCTGGCGGCGAAGGATCGCCAACTGCGCGACGTGCAGGCGTCGCTGGATGCCACGGAGGCCCAGTTGCAGGCCATGAAGCGCGAAGGCAATATGCTGGTGCGCGACAAGGACATCGAGATCGGGCAGCGTGACGCGCTGATTGCCGAGCTGCAGGACCAGATCCAGGCGCTGAAGCCAGGCACGTTCGATCCGCGGTCGATCCTGACGAAGGCGGACGGGCGCATCATGCGCGCGATTCCGGGCAGCGACGTGGTGTACATCAATCTCGGGGCCACGAACAAGATGAAGCCCGGCATGGGGTTCGAGGTCTACGCACCCAATCGCGAGGCCAGCAGCGACCTGCGCGGCAAGGCCTCGATCGAGGTCGTGACGGTGATGGAGGAGACGGCGGAATGCCGCGTGACGCGGCGGGCGGCGGGGCAGCCGATCCTCGAGGGCGATCTGGTCGTCAACATCGCGTACGAGCGGAATCGCAGCCCGAAATTCGTGGTGCGGGGCGATTTCGACTTGAACTATGACGGCGTGATCGACCACAACGGCGTCGAGGAGATGACGGCCCTGATTCGGCAGTGGGGCGGGCAGATCGCCGAGGATTTGGACGAGTCCGTGGATTACGTCGTGATCGGTCTGCCGCCGGGGACGGGCGAGGCCGCGGTGGGCGCGACGGCGACGGCGGTGGTCCGCGACCAGTTGCAGCAGCGGGAGCTGGAGCGGAGCAAGTTCAAGGCGCTGGTGGAGCGGGCGCAGAAGATGTTCATCCCGGTGATCACGCAGAACCAGTTCCTGTACCTGACGGGCTTCACCGGCGACGCAGCGGTGGCGCGGCGGTAGCAGCCGGCCGCGGCGGGGGGCCTTAGGCGGGAGCCATCAGCTAACGGCTTTCAGCCAAGCCGGCGGGGTTTTTGTCGAAAATTGTATTGAACCGCCGGGTGGAGAGTGTTAGGTTGCGCGGGTTGAGGGGAGATTGGGCACGTCGCCCTGTCCCGCCCATGTCTGGCTGCCACATCCGCGGCAGGAGCAGGAGGAGTGAGCATGAAACGACTTTTGGCCTTGGGTCTCGTTTTGTCGTGCGCTGCGGCCGGTCTGGCCAACTGGACGGACGGGTTTGAGCCGCCCTACGTCGTCGGTCCGATTGCTGGCCAGGGCGGCTGGCAGGGCTGGGGCGGTGACGCGGCCTACACCGGCTACGTTACGGACTCGATCGCACGCACCGGCACGCAGTCGCAGGAAGTCTACGGAAATTCGGATTCGGTGCACCAGTACTCCGGGTACACGTCGGGCCAGTGGGTCTACCGGGCGTACCAGTACATCCCGAGCAGCCTGGTCGGCAAGCAGTACTTCATTTTGCTGAACAAGTACAACGACCCGTCGGGCCCGTTCAACTGGTCCGTGCAGATCACTTTCGATCCAGCCACCGGCAACCTGTCGGCCGACTGCGGGTCGTCGAACCCGGTCGTGATGCCCTTTGTGAGAGACGAGTGGGTGCTGATCGAGGCCCAGATCGATCTGGACACCGACTGGGTGCAGGTGTTCTACAACGGCACGCTCCTGGATGATCCGGCCCTGGCCGGGCTGGGCTACCAGTGGACGAAGGGCGTGTTCGGCGGCGACACGAACGGCCTGCTGAACATTGCGGCGGTCGACCTGTACTCCGGTGCACCGCAGACGCCCGCGGCGACGTCGGTCTTCTACGACGACATGGCGCTAGTGCCAGAACCGACGTCGATCCTGCTGCTGGGTGTGCTGGCGCTGCTCCGGCGGCGCTAGGTCAGCCGACCGGCGTACGGATTAATCCGCGAGGACGGCGCGTCAACGCCGTTGGCGAACGCGCCGTCCGCAGCGGCCTAAAGGGGAGGAGGGGGGCGTCTGCATACGCTGGCATGCGACGCGTGCCCTGCGCGGCGCTGCGCGAGGCGAACGTCCGCGATTGGTCGAGCGTGCAGCGTGTCGATTACCGGCCGGATAAGCGGCTGATCAAGGTGACCGTCGCGGACGACGAGGAGATTCAGCTTCACGCCGCGAGCGGACGCGTGCTGCAGGTGGCCCGGCGGCGGAGTGACTTCATCGAGGCGCTGCACGACGGTGCGCGGCTTGGGGGCGTGATCAAGCGCTGCGTCTTCCTGCCGGCCGGCCTGTGCCTGGTGCTTCTATGGGGCACGGGCGTGCATATCTTTGTGGCGCCGCGCTGGAAGCGCCGCCACTGGGCAACGCAGGGTCGCCCGCGAGCGTAGGACCGGCTGGCAGCGGCGTGACGCGGCCGCTCCCAGCCGGCGTGCGCGGAAATGTGCGTGAGAAACGCGCGCGCGCCAGGCCGGGGCGATGTACAATGGCGACGTACCGGCTCGAAGCGTTGCTGGATGAGGTCCACTGGATAACAGCCTTAGAATTACGGGCAGAGGGATGGCGGCGCTTGGCAGTTCGCGTGCCCGCCGCGCGCCGGCGCGAGGTGCCTGGAATCTCAGGCAGGGAGGAGAGCGATGTCGAGTGATCGTAACCTCCGCTGGCCCATGAGCCTGCTGGGCAGCTTGCTGCTGTTGGCTTTGCTGGCGCAATTTCCCGCCTGCGATGTGCCACCCGCGACGGTCCCGGACAATAGCGCCGACGGTGGAAACGCAGTGCCCGGCGCGCTGGAAGCGGAGGTGCTTCCAGGTGCATTCATGACCATGCGGGACCCGGCCATCCTGGCTGGACAGCCGGTCACGGTCGAGTTCACCGGCCCGGCGGGCTTCCGAGCGACGATGGAAGCCTACAAGACAAGGGCGGGCGAGGCCGCCGTGCCGATCCCGCCGCTGGTGGATGTCGCCACCGGCGAGATGGTGGCGGGCACCCTATCCTACGGTGTGCTCGGCAGCACGCTGCGCAGCACGGTGAACGTCGCGGCGCCGCCGCCGGCCGAGGATACGCCGCCCGGCGCGGTGCTGCGGATCGTACTCGAGGCCGCGGCCGAGGAGCACGAACGGACCTACGCGGCCATCACGCAGATCCGCACGGAGCTCGGGGCGAACGCGCCGAATGCGGAGTTGCCCGGCGACATCTTCGCGGAGGGCATTGCGCTGCGGGCGCGGCTGGCGACGTATGACCAGACGGGCCAGTTTGTGCTTCCATTGCGTGACGGGACGTGGCACACGATGACGGCGGAGGAGATGACGCTGGCGGATCGCTGGCTGGCGTCCCTCATGGATGGGCTCGCTGAGCAAATGGAGTTGGAGGCGGGATTGCCGACGGCCAAGCTGATTGCGCGGGCGCAGGGCCAGTCGCCGCCGCGACCGCGGATCGACACGATGGCGCAGCAGGGAGTGCAGCGCGTGCGGCAGGCGATTCAGACCGGGGCCGCGGGTGCGTCGACGCTGGCGGCGGGCGTGGGAATCGGCGTGTGCCTGATCGGCCTGGCGGTCAACACGCCGGTCGTCGTGGTGATCGGCGGGTTCTGCGCGGTGGCGGGGGCGGCGGCATCGTTCGTGAACGGGGCGGCGGGCGGGACCAACGCGGATGCTTTTCTGGCACGCGACCCGCGGCGTTTCGACGCGAGCGCGGAAGCGTTGAGCCAGACGGCGCGCTACGGACTCGTGGCGGCATCCGCGGCAGCCGGGCCGGTTGGCCAGTTGGCCAATGTCGCCAGCCTGGCCGCGAGCAGCAAGGATTTCTATGCCAACGTCCGCGCGATCCGCTGCACGTCGTCCGCACCGCCGGGGAATAAGAAGAGCCTGACGTACCAGAGCGATGAGTTCTGCGTGGGCGTTACGGGCGGGCAGCCGCCGATCTCGCCGCCGGAGTGCCCGGCGCCCTCCGGGAGCCTGTTTGTGCGGACGACCACGGAGAATGGTCAGTACAGCGAGTATTGGCTCTGGCCGCCGAATGAACAGGACGGCAAGCCGGTAGGCCTATGCCGCACGTGGTATGGGGCGGACAAGACGGTGCTGGCGACCCAGGGCTGCCGCGACAGTGACGGCCGCCTGCAGGGGCTCTACCAGGCCTGGAGCCCGAGTGGCGCGCTGCGGTCGGAGGTCCATTATACGGATGGGCAACTGGACGGCTTGGTATTCGAGTACTACCCGGGCGGCGGAGTGCTGCGCATGGCGGACTACAAGCCGTTCGGTCCGTTCTCGGCCCCGGACGGGGTCGAATACTACTACGATGAAAACGGTCGCATCGTGCAGGAAACCACGTATGCGGACGGCGTCCGGAACGGTCGCTATCGTCGGTACCATGCAGGAAGCTCGGTGGTGTTCCTGGAGGGGTGGTATGTCGATGACAGGTCGGACGGGCACTGGTGCACCTACAATGCCGACGGCAGTCTGATGCAGGAATGTGTGTACCAACTGGGGCAGTTGGTTTCGTGCGCGCCATAACCGATCATTCGATCGGTCCACCAAGTGGCGGCGGTTATTGGGGGCGCAGGACACCCCGATAGCGCCTAGGGTTTCCTCCAACCCAGACGGTAAGGGCATCTTGCGACGGGGGAGACGCTGGTACCACCCGCCGGGCGAGTCGCTTTCAAAGCGGCCGCACACTGGGTGACGGTGGTTGGCGAAGGACTGCTGGGGGCAGATGTGACCAAGAAGAAGGGCGGTCAGCGCGGGGCTGACCGCCCGTGTGTTCATGTTCCCTGCACCGAATGCCGCGCGATGCGGTGGAATGTCTAGCGACGACGCAGCGCCAGCAGGCCCAAGGCCAGCAACGCCAGGCTGCCCGGCTCCGGCGTGACGTTCACGTTGTCGATCAGCGTGAACAGCAGCGCGGCGTCATTGACGTCCGTCGACGAGGTCGCGTTGATGTCACTGTGGCCGAAGAAGATGTTCCCGCCGCCGAGTGTGACAGTGTTGAGATCGATGGTGGCCATCAGCAAGCCATCAACGTGCCAGGTCAGGGTCGTGCCGGCCTTGGTGATTTGGACGAAGTGCCACTCCATGCCGGCGCTGCCGACGGCCGTGACGCCGGTCTGCTGGGGGAAGAGGGCGAGCTGCGCCGCCGGCGCCGTGTTGCTGCCAAACCCGGCGAAATAGGGGTTCGTGTTGTTACGCGTGGTGTACGGATACACCGGGCTGCCATCGGGGTAGCCGGTGGTCGCGGCGGTGGAATAAGCGCGCCAGTCGGCCGATGAGCCGCCGTCGCCGGTGCCCGCAAACCAGACGCTGTCCTGCACGCCGCCGGGCCACTGGGGGGTCACGCCGGCGGTGCCGACGCCGAAGGTGGACAGGTTGGTCGAGCCGCTGCCGCCGCCGGGGAACGGCCCGTTGAAGTTGGCCCACCAGTCGAACTCGACGACGTAGTCACCGGCGAAGCTCTGCCCGGTCGGCGAGACGCTCATGCCGCTGAAGATGCCGTTTTCCAAATTGGCCTGGAGCTTGAGGCCGCGGGTGCCGGTGCCGTTGGGGGCGACCGGAATGCCGACGGTGGAGTAGTCGAAGAAGAAGTCAGCGGCGGCGTCGGACGGTCCGTTGTTGAGCGTCCAGCTCCCCGTGGAATCGACCTCGAAATCCTGCATGTAGAGCGAGCCGTAGGCCGGTACGGCCACGAGCAGCACGCCCAGCGCAAGCGCACACCAGTTCGATCGCATTGGGTTCTCCTCTCCTCTTCCAGCATGCCGCCGAGCGGTCGGCGGTCTCGAGACGTGGCCCTGGACTGGCGGACCAGCCCCGGACCGGGTAGCGGCCCGCGGGAACACATGTCCCCGACGAGCCGCCGACAGTTTCCTATTTCCATCCTAATGTTTCAGGGCGCCGGGTCAATAGAAACTTTGGGACGGCCGGGGGGCGGCAGGCCGGCGGCGTGGCGGTGGAGAGTCTCAGATCTCATTCTGCCGGCCCCCGGACCCGGATGGTCCGGCTGCAAGTCCGGGGCGTTTTGCCACATAGGGAGTTATAGCGGTTCGCCGGGCTTGCGGTTGAAGTTGCCCACAGCCGCCCGCTGCGCGTTGCGGTTGCGTCGCGGCACGGGGAATTCCGCCCTTCCGCTTCACAGCGGGCAATCGGGGAAAGCGATTCAGGGCGCGAGCTTCACGGTGCAGGTGGCCTGGGCGGAGACCACGCGTTTCGTCAAATAGTCGACGAACGTGGCGCGGACCGTGATCTCCGTGTGCTTGGGTGGTTCTTTCGGCCAGGGGCACTTGATCGTGTAGTGGCCCGTCCAGAGCTTGCCGCTCCAGAGCTTGCCGACCTGGTCGACCGGCACGAAATATTCGCCGATGAGTTGGCCCCCGGGGGCGGCAAGGTCGTAGAGCTGAATGCGCACGTCGCCGGCGACCTTGATGACGTCGCCGTCCTTGTCCAGCGGGCGGAGATAGACGGTCACGCCGTCGTCGCCGGGTTGGCCGTCGTAATTGCCGCCGCCGGTGAGCTTGTCGATGACGAGCGTCTCCGGATAGAAGACTTTCTTGAGGTCGTCTTCCGAAATGGAGCGCGCGATGCGGAGTTGCTCGTTGACCTGGTCGAGGGCGGCCTTCTGGGCGACGAGCTGATCGTCCTTCTGCTTAAGTTTGGTATTGAGGTCGCTGATCTCACGCCGCAGGGAGATCTCGACGGGCGATTGACAGCCGGTGGTGAGGGAGAGCGCGGCGAGCAGAGCCAGCGGCCAAAGCCCCGAGCGCAGAGCCTGCGCATTGTGGCGTGGTCCGGCGACGACGCCGCCGGCACGGTGTGCCGTGGGGGGTGTTGCCGTGCACATCGTGCTACCCGCCTATTCCACGGGCCGAAGCGCGGGCGGCGACCCGGACTCCGGCATGGCCTCCAGCAAGTGGTCCGCTAGACCATAGGCGATGGACTGCTCGGCGTCCATCCAATTATTGCGGTCGCAGTCGGCGGTGATCTGCTCGAGCGATTTGCCGGTGTGCTTGGCCAGGACCTCGTAAATCTGCTTTTGCGTCCGCATCATCTCGTCGAGTTCGATGCGGATATCCGTCGCCGGGCCGCGGGCGCCGCCGAGCGGCTGATGGATCATCGTCCGCGAGTGGGGCAGGACGAAGCGTTTGCCGGGGGTGCCGGCGGCGGCGAGGACGGCGGCCATGCTGGCGGCGGCGCCGAGTACGTACGTCGCCACGGAGCAGGGGATAAACTGCATCGTGTCGTAAATGCCCATGCCGCTGTAGACGGACCCGCCGGGGGAGTTGATGTACAGGTGGATGTCCGCCTTCTTGTCCTCGTTGGCGAGGAAGAGCAGTTGGGCGATCACGACGTTGGACAGGTCGGAGTCGACCTCGTCGCCGAGGAAGACGATGCGGTCCTTCAGCAGCCGCGAGTAGATGTCGTAAGCGCGTTCAGCGCGGCCCTCGCGTTCGACGACGATCGGGATCAGTTGCGATCTGGTCATGCCAGCGGTGCCTTTCATTTCTTCTTCTTCTCGACCCGGCTTTCTTCCAGGATCTCGTCGATCAGACCGTATTCCTTGGCCTCGGCGGCGCTCATGTAGCGGTCGCGCTCGATGTCCTGGGCGATCTGCTCGGCCGACTTGCCGGTGTGCTCGGCCAGGATGCCGATCATCGTGTCCTTGACCCGCAGGATTTCGTTGGCCTGGATGCGCATGTCGGAGGCCTGGCCGCCGACGTAGCCCCACGGCTGGTGGATCATGATCTTGGCGTGCGGCAGCGCGAAGCGTTTGCCCTTGGTGCCGGCGGCGAGGATGAGCGCGGCGCCGCTGGCGGCCCCGCCGACGCAGTAGGTGGCGATCTCGCAGTTGAGGAACCGCATGGTGTCGTAGATCGCCAGAGTGTCGTCGATGTCGCCGCCGGGGCAGTTGATGTAGAGGTGGATGTCCTGGTCGCGCTTGATCGACTGCAGGTAGAGCATGCTCTTGATCACGTGGGAGCAGACGGTGCTGCTGTTGATCGTGATGCGCGGATCGAGCGGCAGGTCGAGGAAGATGATGCGGTTGTCGAGCAGGAGCTCATTGAGCCCCATCTGGCGCCATTCCATGCGCCCGCCGCCGCCCTGGGCCTTGAAACGGTCTGCATCCGGCCAGTATGCCATGGATTCTCCTTCCGTGGATCGCGGGTGCACGCACCCGCTGCGGAGCGTCTTACTCGGCCGCCGAGTCCTTCTTCTTGCGGGTCGACTTCTTCTTCGGCTTGGCCGGCTCTTCATCCTTATCGGCCGTCGCCGCGACGAACTGGGCTTGCTCCAACAAAATCGCCACGCACTTGTTGTCGCGGATCTGGTCGACGAGCTGGGTGAGCAGGCCGCGGGCCTGGAGGTCGTCGCGAACGCGGTCGAACCGGCGGTTATAAAGCTGGGCGATGCGGGCGATTTCCGTGTTGACTTCCTCGTCGTTGACGTGGACATCGAGCTGTTCGGCCACCTTTTCGAGGATGAAGCCGAGCTTGAGCTCGTTGGCGACTTCGGCCCTGGCCGAGGTGCGGAGCTCGTCGATGCGCGCCTCGATGTCGGGGATGGGGACGCCGCGGCGCTGCAGCTCGATCACGCGGCGCATGACGGCGCGGTCGGTCTGGCGGGCCGAGAAGTGCTCGGGCAGGTCGAGCGTCGTGTTCTTGAGGAGGTAATCCTCGACCTGGGATTTCTTGGCGCGCTCCACAAGCTGGTTGCGCTCGGAGGCGAGCTCGGCGCGCACGTCCTCGCGGGCGGCCTGCTCGTTTTCGTAGCCCCAGGCCTGGAGGAAGCTCTCCAACGGTTCGGGGACGAGGCGCTTGACCTCGTGGACGTTGAAGGTGAACTGCCCGGCCTTGCCGCGCAGGTCCGCGCGTTCGTAGTCATCGCCGATCTGGCAGTCGGTGGTGCGCGTGTCGCCGGGCTTGACGCCGGCAAGCACCTCGTCGAGCGCGAGCAGCGGGATGCCGTCGAGGCGGGTGGGCCGGACGCCCAGCGCGACATTCTCCTCGCGTTTGACCTCCTGCCCGTCAACGGTCAGGGTCACATCGGCGACGAGCTGGTCGTCTCGCTCGGCGGCGCCGTCGCTGATCAACTCCATGCGGCCGCGGATCTTGCGGCGGCGCAGGATCTGGTCCGCGACCATCTCGTCCGTGATCTCGATCTCGGGGGTCTTGATCTGGATGCCCTTCAACTCGGGCAGCGTGAAGGTCGGTTTGAGCTCCACCTCGCACGCATAGACGAAGTCGCCGGACTCGGGCAGCTTGATGTGCTGGAGGGCCTCGCCGATGTCCATGAGCTTGACGCCGTCGTCCATGGGGATGACGAACAGCGGGTCGCCGAGGACGTCGAGTTTCTCGTTCTCCGTGGCGGCGAAGTAGGATTGGCCGACGATGGAGGACGTGAGCGACTCACGGACCTCGGAGCCGAAACGTTTCTCGATGAGGCGGCGGGGGGCGCGCCCCTTGCGGAAGCCGGGCACGAACGCCTCGTGCACGAGCTCGTCGTAGTTGTGCTCCATGTGGTCGGCGATGGTCTTGGCCGGGACGGTGATGCGCAGCTCCTTGCGCAGCACGCCGATGTCCTTGGTTTCGGTCTTGACCGCCGACTTGAGTTCCTCGAGTAGGCGCTCGGACTCGGCCTGCGCCTTCTCCATGGCCTCGCGGTCGGTCTTGCCGGCTACGCCGGGGATATCCATGCTCAGTCTCCCGAAAAAGGTGACCGGAGGTGTAACCGTCTCCGGCGTTGCGGGGGAGCGCCCCGCGGGTTGGCCTGCTGATCCAGGATCGGCGGGCGGGCCTAAAGGTTGTTGGTCAGGCGGCTTACATCTCCACCGAGGAGGAACGTGACGATGATGGTCAGCCAGGTGATCAGGATGTTGGTCCAGAAGCTGGCGAAATTGACCATGTCGAGGCCCTGGAGGATGCCCAGCGCGACGCCGCCGCTGGACAGGGCCAGGCACCATTTCCGACTGCGAATCCAGAGCGGGTGCATTGCACGTGTCTCCTGTCGCCTCGTGGGCAGTTGCGATCTGGCTGGTACGTTAAACGGTCCACGGGCGGTGTCAAGCTGCGCGGGGGTCGGCGGACGGCCGCCGGGCGTCGCGCAGGTTCTACGGGCGGCGTGGGGGCGCGGAGATTGCCGTGCCGCCGCGCAAACGTGGGCGGCCGCGCGGCTCGTTCCGAGAATCGGTGGACGGGGTGCGGCGGCGGCGGGAGTCGCTTCTGGGACGTGGCGCAAGATGCGCCGGGCAGCGCGCCGGGCGGTTTTTTCGCGGTGGGGCGCGCTCAAGGCGTTTTGCGGGGGTCCCCGATAGCAACGGGGAACGTGGGACGGCTGGTCACGGGAGAAGTGTGGCCGACCGGCCCGGGGAATCAACCTGTTACCGTCGGCATGGATGCTGCGGCTGCTGTGGGAAAGCCCGTTGCGGTTGCATTGTCGGACCGTGCGTGGGAGCTGCAAGCGACGGGCGCAACGCGGAGGCTCCATCCGTGCCTGAGCCGTTTCTGATTCGCTATCTGCAACCGTTGCTGGCCGGCCGGCGGGCCGAGTGTTTCGACCTCGTGAGCGAGGCACTGCAAAACGGGGTGGGCGCCGAGGAACTGATCTGTGACGTCGTCTGGCCGGCGATGGCCCAGATCGAGCGGCTCTTCCGCGATGATCGCATCAACACCGCGGCCGAACACCTGGCCTGCCGGATCAACCGGACGGTGGCGGACCAGTTGCAGGCACACCTGCCGAAGCGTCCGCGGCACGGCAAGCGGGTGATCGTGGCGTGCGCGGACGGTCCGCATGAAGAGCTCGGCGCGCAGATGGTGGGGGACCTCTTCCAGTCGGAAGGCTGGGAGGTGTTCTTCGTGGGCGGCGGGGTGCCGGACGACGAAGTGCTGGCGATGGTCGGTCAGTTGCGGCCGGAAGTGCTGCTGATCTTCGGCGCGGAGCCCGAGGCCGTACCGAACACGCGCGCGATGATCGAGCGCATCCGCGACGTCGGCACGTGCCCGACGATGAACATCGTGGTGATCGGGGGGATCTTCAACCGCGCCGAGGGGCTGTGGCGTGAAATCGGCGCGGACGCCTGCTGCGATACGCCACGGGGGGCACTCGCCACCGCGGACTCACTCGGTCCGCGCGTGGCGCATGCACCGCGCGTCGGGCTGGTCAAGAAGCGCCGCCGGCGACGGAAGAACGCGCCGGCGCCAGTGCCGGTCTAAGCTCGCGTGCCGGACACGCCTGCCGGGCGTCAGCCGGGCAGGGTGACGGCCGTCGCGGTCGCATTGAACACCGCTCGCATCGATTGCGCCACGGCGGAAATCGACGCCATCAACGCGACCATGACCAAGACGAGCAGGACCGCGTACTCCATCGCGGTAGGGCCGTCCTCTTCGCGCAGAAACGCGCCGAGGCGCCGCCAGATTTCGTCCTGGAATCGCATGGTCTTCCTTCACCTTCATTCTGCGCGGAGTACCCGCGCGATGGCGCAGTCCATACAGAGTGTTCAAATGGGGCGCGCCCGGGGCAAAACAAAACGAAAATTCCGCGTGGCTGAGTTACCGGGCCACGGGCCGCGTCAGTTGCAGGAATGTTCTTACCCGGTCGTCCTTGGGCAGCCCACGGGCTGCCAGCCGAAACGCCGTGTAGGCCTCGTCGGTGCGTCCCTGCTGGAAGCGCATGAAGCCGAGGAGGAACTGCTCCTCGGCGGTCGTGTCGTCGCGGGCGGCAAGGCGGGCCGCCAGGGCGTCCACTTCGTCCGCGAAGTCCGCCGGGTCCGGATATACGCTCTGCAGGTCGAGATTCATCGGCGCGAGCCGGGGCTGGAGGTCGAGGCCGCGCCGCAGGACCTTGGCGGCTTCGTCGTCGTGCCCGAGGGCCATCTGCGCCTGGGCGAGGTGGATGCGGCAGGCGGGATCAGCGTGGTTCAGGTCCGCGGCGCGCGTCAAGGCGATCAGGGCCGCCCGGTAATCGCCCGCGCGCAGCGCCGCGAGACCCTCCTCGACGGCCATCTCATGGGCGCTGAGCAGTCGCAGCTTGCGCTGTCGCATGTCGCGCACGGCGCGCCGTTCGGCGACGGCGGCGCGGGCCTCGGCCCGGCGGGCATGCTGCAACTCGCGCCATTGGCGAACGGCGGAGGGGTCGCTCAGGTCCAGATAGACGTGGTAGCGGAACTCGGGCCAGAGCGGGTTGGGCACGACGGTTTGCACGAGGCGATAGCGCCGGTCGCGGGGGCGCGCGGCGTCGCCGTCCGGAGCGGGATCCGCATCGGCCGGTGGGTTCGCGGGTGGTCGGATGACGTCATCTGGTTGAGGGGTCTCGGCGTGACTGGGTGGCCCCAGGGCCGGCACGATGAGGATCGCCGGACGCGCGGGTTGGGGGGCGGTCCGCGTGTCGGCGGCGCCGTCCTGGGCGACGGCCGCGGCGACGCTGCAGCACAACCAGCAAGCGCACAGTGGAAGCAGGGGGCGGATGGGAAACATGATCGCTGCCTCCTCGAAGGACAGAGCCACTTCCCAGTGAAAAGTATAGCACGCCCCGAATGACGTGGGCAGGGGCGCGTCGGCGGGGGCCTTACATCGCGTGCAGGAGCTCCGGGGCCAGCAGGACGACCGTCATGGTGCGCGCGTTGAAGAGCATGTGCACCAGGATGCATGGCCAGACAGAGCCGGTGGCGAAGCGCAGGTAGCCCAACACGATGCCCATCGACACGAGCGGTAGCACATCCTGGGGTTGAGCGTGCACAGCGCCGAAAGCGCCGGCGGAGACGAGGATGGCGGGCCAGGCCAGCCCGGTGTGGTGGCAGATGGCCTGGAGGAGGAGGCCGCGAAAGAAGAGCTCTTCGGCGAGCGGGGCCACGAGCACGGCGCCGATGAGCAACTGCCAGCGCCCCCACGTGCCCCAGTCGCTGCGTTCGAGGGCCTGCAGCACCGCGTGGACCGGGGGGGCGACATCCGGGTGCAGCCAGCGCCACACGACGCGACCGGCCTCTTCCTGGAGCGTCACGATGGGCAACAGCACGAGCAGGGCGACGACGGCCGCCGCGCTGCCGCGCCACAGGCCGGGGCGACGCGCGGGCCCGCGCGCCGTGTAGGCGAGGAGAACGACGATGAGCCCGGCGACGGTGACGGCGGCGCCTTGTTCGGCGGCCATCGTGCGGTGCCAGAGGTCCGACCCGGGCGCGAGCGGCGCCGCGGCCTCGGCGGGCGGGGGCTGAACGAGGAGGCGCAGCAGGCTGAACTGCAGGGCGAAAAAGACGAGTAGAACAGCGCCGACGGCCGCCACGGTGGGACCCTGCTGAGGCAGCGCGACGCCGGCGAGCGGATCGCGCCAGCGCCCGGCCCGCGCCAGCCAGACGACCACGCCCAGACCGGCCGAGGCGCCGAGCGCCAGAAGGGCGAGGTGAATGGCTTGCAGTGTATCGGCGAGCGTGGCTAGCATGGCAGCGCAAGCACTCGTACAGGCAAAGGGCACGGCGTGGCCACTATCCTCGCGGAGATTCTGGCGCACAAGCGAGTGGAAGTCGAGCAAGCCCGCCGCGCGCAGCCGCTGGCGGAGCTGCAAGCGTTGGCCGGCTACCACTTGCCCCGGCGCAATTTCTACGGGGCCGTGGCAGCGCCGCACCGGCGGGGGCCGAACGTGATCGCGGAGATCAAGCGGGCGAGCCCGTCGGCGGGGCTGTTGCGGGCCGATTTCGACCCGGTGCGGATCGCGGAGCAATACGCTGCCGGCGGCGCGGACGCGCTCAGCGTGCTGACGGACCAGCGGTTTTTCGGCGGGCACCTCGAATACCTGGGCCAGGTGAAGGCGGCGGTCGGGCTGCCCGTGCTGCGGAAGGACTTCCTGGTCGATCCGTACCAGGTGCACGAGAGTCGGGCGTACGGGGCGGACGCGGTGCTGGTGATCATGGAGGCCGTGGACCGGAGGACGGCGGCGGAGCTGGTGGCGCTGGCGCGCGAGCTGGAGCTGGGCGTGCTGCTGGAAGTGCACACGCGGGCCGCGTTGCTGGCGGTGCAAGACATGTTGCCGGGGGCACAACGGGTGGGCGTGCTGCTGGGGATCAACAATCGCGACCTGGAGACGCAGCGCGTGGACCTCGCGACGGTCGAGCAGTTGGCGCCGCTGGTGGCGCCGGGCTGGCCGCTGGTGGCCGAGAGCGGCATGAAGTCGGCGGACGACCTGGCCCGAATGCATGCGGCCGGGGCGCGGGCGGTGCTGGTGGGCGAGCTGCTGATGCGGAGTGGGGACCCGACCCGGACACTGCGGGACTTGTTCACCTGAGGGGTGGAAGCCGCGGCGGCGGGCGCAAAAAAGCAGACCGGGCGGTCAGTAACCGCCCGGCCCGAACCGAGAAGTGAGAACAAGCTTCGTAGGATCAGTGGCTACCGCAGCAGCGACAAGACCTGCGAGCTCTGCTGATTCGCCAAGCCGAGCAGGGACATGGCCGACTGCAGCAGGATGTTCTGCCGGTTGAGCTCGGCGCTCGCCACGGCGTAATCCAGGTCGTTGATGACGCCCTTCGCCGTTTCGAGGCCTTCCTTCGTATCATTCAGCGAGTTCAAGGCCGTGTTGACCTGGAACTTCTGGAAACCGCCGATCCGGCCCTGCAGCGTGGCCACCTGGTTGGCGGCGACGCGGGCGATCGTGGCGGCCTGCGACGGGTCATTGATCAGCGAGTTCGCGCCACCGCTGCCCAGCGACCGGAGGTAGCCCTCGGTCGCGTTGCCCAGCGCTGCGGTGTACACGCCATCGATGCCGAGCGTGGCGCGCGTGTTGGCGTTGGTGCCGAGCTGGAACGTGGCACCGCTCCGGCCGTCGCCGCTGCCCTTGACGGTCAACGTGACGGTGCTGGTGAGCGAGCCGAGGTCGAACGCGACGCTGATGCCGCCGCCGCTGTAGTTGACGTGGTCGCCATCCACCGCCGTGGCCTGGCCGTTGACGGTGACGACGGCGTCGATACCACTGTCACTCTTGTCCTGGACCGTGTTGCCTTCGATGAGCTTGGTGCGGACAAAGGCATCGCTGCCCGTATCCGTGCTGTAGAGGTTCAGGTGGGTGCCGCTGACCACGGCGGAGACGCCGGTCTGCGCCTTGGCCTGGTTGATCTTGTAGGCCACCGAGGAGACGTTCTCGGTGGACAGCGCGGTGATGACCGCCGTGCCGAGCTTGCCCTGCACGGAGAACGACGAATCGGCCGAAGCGCTGGTCGTCATGACGGAGGTCACGACGGCCGCGGAGGCGGCCGAGACGCGTTGGACGGTCAGCGCGACGTCGGAGCTGCCCGGCGTGCGACTGAAGACCTTGACGTCGGTGATCGCGCCGGCGGTCCCGACGTTGGTGTTGATGCCGAGCGAGCCGTCGAGCAGCTTCTTGCCGTTGAACTGCGTGCTGCTGACGATCCGGTCGATCGCCGCCAGGGCGTCGTCGATCTGGGCCTGGTTGGCCGCGATCTCGTCCGCGGTCAGACCGGCCTCGTTCGCCGACTCGTTGGCGAGGCGCTGAATGTCGGAAATCGCGGAAGCGATCTGGCCCAGGGCGCCGTCGGCTACACCCAGGATCGCGTCGGTGCGCTGGTTGCTGGCGATGCCGGCGTTGACGCTGGTCAACTCGGAATCGATGCTCGTGACCGCCAGCAAGCCGGCGGGATCATCCGCGCCCCGGTTGATCTTGTAGCCCGTCGCCATCTGTCCGAGGACGTTGCTCTGGGCCTTGGATGTGCGGTTGAGGATGTTCAGAAGGGACAATGTGCCAACGTTGTTCACTGTCAATGCCATTGCGTTTTCTCCTTGCAGCCTGTCTTTCGCGGAAAGAGACCTGCTCAAAGGCTTCAAAACGCATGGCCTGGAAAGCAAAGGGGCAACGGCGGTTTTTTCGGGGGAGTCGGCGCGGGGGTCCGCGAATGTCGCCGCTGAAGACGAGCGTCCCAGAGTAGGGGCCGGGGCGTCGGACGCGACGTGCGATTACGGGCCGGCGCGCGGACCGGCGTTAAGCGGACGTGACGGCGGCACCGGCCGCCAAAAAAAGACGGCGGCCGGTCCCGTCATGGGTATCGGGACGTGTGGCCGCCGGAGGTCGCTGGCGGGCAGGTTACCGAGCGTGATCAGTCCCAGTACCAGAAATCGAAGTCGTACCAGTCGTCGTCGTACCAGTCACAGCAATCCTCATAATGATCGTCGTCGTGGAACCAGCCGTCGGTGATGACGTAGATCGTGCCGTCCCACTCCGGCAGCTCGCACGTGACGGTGCCCGCCAGGCAGATGCTGCAGAGGACGAGCGCCAGCCGCTTCAGGCTTCCGGTCCGCAACATGATTGTCACTCCCATACCCGAGGTTTCTGGCCGGTTAGACACGGCCCGGTGCCTGAGGTTGGTGGGGCTTTAGGATTTCCGCCGGCGGATCTTCACGGGGCCGCCTCCTCCGTCCGGGCCTCGGCCAGCCGGCCCAGGATCCGGCGCCGCTCCGGGTGGTCGGGCTGCAGTCGCAGGACCAGGCCGTAGTCGGCCGCGGCCGCGCGCGCCTGGCCGGCCTCCCACGCCGCGTCGGCGACCCGGAGCAGGAGATCGGCGTCCAGGGGGCGCAGCGCGCGCGCGCGGCGCAACCACTCCAGGTGCAGCGCCTCGTCGCCGGCCTGGCTGTAGCGCTCGGCGGCCACGAGGCAGGCGTGCACCCGGATGGCGTCGTGCTGGTGCGGGTCGAGCTCGGCACGCAGACGCTCATAGCGTAAGTAGTCCGGCAGGGCCCCCGCCGCGAGCGCCAGCTCCGAAAACGCCGCGAGCACGCTGGCGGTCGGTGGGTGCAACAGATCCGCGGCGCGGCTTTTCAGCACGGCCAGACCCAGCTCAGGTCGCCCGAGCTGTTGCCAGAGGCGCGCGTGCAGGACGTGGGCGGCGGGTTCGTTCAGGCCGGCGTCGAGTGCCTGGCGGAGCTGGTAGAGGGCGGCGTCGGGCCCACAGCAGAGGAACTGCTCGTCGCCGGGGCGCGCCTCGACGAGCAGGTAGCCGTCGATGAACTGTCCGGCGCGGCCGCCGCGCACCGTGCGCACCTCGGCCTGGCCGAGGACGGGGCCGCGGGCGGCGAGGGCCTGAGCGCAGCGCCATTGGAATTCGGGTTGGTGGCACCACGCGCGGGGCGCGCCGGCGAGTCGTTCGAGGGCCAGCGTAGGCCGGCCGGCCAGAAGTGCGGCGTCGATCCAGGCCAGCCGCAGGTCGGCGTCGGCGCTGCATTCCGCCACGGCGGGGGAGAGGAGGCGCTCGGCGCCGGCGAGGTCGTTCGCGGCGAGCAGGGCGCGGGCGGTGGCGACCGTTGCTGCGCCGCGGTTGGCCGGCGCGGTCGCGGGCGCCACGACGTCGGAGGCGCGTGTCGCTGGGCGGATGGCCAGGAGAATCAGTGTACAGGCCGCGAGCTTTCGCATAGGCTGTTGATCGCTGCCGGGCACGACGGCTGTGGATCGTGCGCGGGCACAGGCCGCATTGTGGCACGCTGAATCCGGCGTGGCAATCGAAAAGATGGACGCACACACGCTCGAATGTCTCGACTTTCCGCGGATTCGCGCGTTGCTCGCGCAGTACGCGCTGACCGGGCTGGGGCGGGGGCTCGCGGAGGGGATCCACCCGATCGCGCGCGTGGCGCTGGTCGAGCGCTGGTTCGCGCAGGTGCGCGAGCTGACGCAGTTGATCGAAGAGCGCGGCATGCCGCCATTCGGCGGGATCACGGACGTGCGCGCGATCCTCGCGCGCTGCGGGCCGCCGCTGCGAGTGACCGTGGAGGAGATGGCGCAGGTGGGCGCGACGCTTGAGGGCACACACGCGCTGGCGGAGTACCTGCGCGAGCTGCCCCCTGAGCGCCCGGAGCTGTTGCATCTCGCAGGACGCATCGGGGACTTCCGCACGATCGCGGACCGGATTCGGGCGGTGATCGACGAGCGCGGGCAGGTGCGTGACAGCGCCAGCCCGAAGCTGGCGGGGCTGCGGCGCGAAATCGAGGACGCCGCGCACCAGATCCAGCACACCATCGAGCGCCTGTTGCATGACCCGGGCATCCGGCGGCTGCTGCAATACCCGAACCACACATTCCACGGCGACCGGCTGGTGCTGCCGCTGCGGAGCGAGTATCGCGGGCGGCTCCCGGGGATCGTGCACCGGGCGTCCGACAGCGGGGCGACGCTGTACGTCGAGCCGGGCGAGGTGGTCGAGCTGAACAACCGGATCAGCAACCTGCGCAGCGCCGAGCAGGAGGAGATCGGCCGGCTGCTGTGGGAGCTGACGCACGAGGTGCATCTGAACGGGCGGGAGATTCACAAGACGCTGGATACGCTGGCGGTGCTGGACCTGATTGCGGCCAAGGTGCGGTTGGCCCGTGATTACGGGCTGCGCTGCCCGGGCCTGGGGGCGGAGGGGACGCTGAACGTGCATGGGGCCCGGCACCCGCTGCTGCTGGAGCTGGCGCGGAGCAAGGGCGCGCCGGCCCACGACGCGGTCGTCCCGATCGACTATCGCATTGGCCAGGACTTCAACCTGCTGATCGTGACGGGGCCCAATACCGGTGGCAAGACCGTCACCCTGAAGACGATCGGGCTGCTCTGCCTCATGTACCAGGCCGGCATTCCGGTGCCGGTTGCGGAAGGCAGCGAGCTGGGCGTGTTCAGCAACATCCTGATCGACGTGGGTGACGAGCAGAGCATGCAGCAGTCGCTGAGCACGTTCAGTGCGCACCTGACGCGCCTGATTGACATGCTGCGTCACGGGGGCCCGCGCACGCTGCTCTTGATCGACGAGCTCGGGGCGGGGACCGACCCGGATGAAGGTGCGGCACTGGGGCGGGCCATTCTCGAAGAGCTGCTCCGCCTGCACTGCCGCGCGGTCGTGACGACGCACCTGGGTGCGTTGAAGGGTTTCGCGCTGATGCACGAGGGTGCCGAGAACGCCTGCGTCGAGTTCGACACGCAGACGCTGCGGCCGACCTTCCACCTCTCGTTGGGCGAACCTGGGCAGAGCAACGCTATCGAGGTCGCGCAGCGCCTGGGCATGTCCAAACGCATGATTGCCGCGGCGCGGCGCAACCTCTCGCGGAAGGCGCGGGCGCTGCATGCGGCGCTGGAAGGCACGCGCCAGGTGAAGCGCCAGGCCGAGAGCGCCCGGCGCGCGGCCGACGATGCGCGGCTGGCGGCGGGCCACGCGCAGAGCGCGGCACACGAGGCGCAGGCGCGGCTGGAACGACAAAAGGCCGATTTCGAGCGCTGGGTCCAACGCGTCGTGCATCTGCAGCCGGGCGATGCCGTCCGGGTGCGTGACTTCGACCGCGATGGGAAGATCGTGCGGATGCGGCTGGACCAGCAACGAGCCGAGGTGGACGTCGGGGCATTCTCGGTCGAGGTCCCGCTGGGCGACGTTCTGCCGCCGGAGACGCCGCCGCCGCCGCCACGACCGCCGCGTCCGGTGACGGTCGAGAGCCTGCCGCCGCGCCGGCGCGGGGAACGCCGCGGACCGCCGGCGGGTGCCCGGCCGGCGCCGCCGGAGCGTGCGCCACGTGCGGCGGGCCAGCCGCGCGAGGAGCGGCCGCGGCCGGAGCCGGTGATGCCGCCGCTGACGGACGAGCAGCTCGCGGCGCTGCAGCCGGAAGACCTGGTGTACGTCAAGCGTTTTCACCGCGCGGGTCGGATCGTGCGGCTCAAACCGGGCAAGAACCTGGCGGTGGTGAACGTCGGGCTGCTGGAGGTGGAAGTGCCGTACAGTGGGTTGGCGCAAGCCAATCGTCCGCAGCCGGCCGCGCCGGCACCCCGCCCACATGCGGAGCCGCGGCCGAAGGTGCCTCCGCCAGCGCCGAGCGCGGACGCGCCGCCGGCGCCAGCGCCCACCGAACCGGCGCCGCCGACGGCCGCGGCTGAAGGTCCGGACGCCCCGCTGCCCGAAGCGCCCACCGAGGCACCCGCGGAACCCGGTGCGGAACCGCCGGCCGCTCCGCCGGCGGCTACGTGAAATAGAGCCGGCTGGAGTAGTACACGCGCCCGTAGCGCGACACGGCCCAGTACCAGGTCTTGGCGCCGCTGTGCGACACCGTCACGTCGATGACGCCCGTCGCGGACGTGATCACCAGGTAGCGCTTGTTGGTGGAGAGCGTCTGGAGGACGGTGCCGGCGTTGAACGTGACGGACGCGGGGGTGGTCGCAGTCACGCCACCGCCGACGGCATCGGCCAGCCAGCAATCGAGCAGGCTGTAGGTGCCGGTGGGTGCGAGAATGTTCGTGTGAATCGTGTCGGCGAGCTCGGGATCGACTGCGAGGTTGAGAGCGGCGGCCCAATCGGGGCAGAGGCGGTCGGCGAGCTCACGGATGAAGTCGGCGTGGGCGCGGACCTCGTCATCGGAGCGCGAGAGCGGCGCGCGAATCTGGGCCAGGGCGGTGGCGATCTGCAGGGCGCTGGTCTCGATGCGCTGTGAGCTGAACGGCCCGCGGCCCAGGTCGGGTCCGAAGAACTCGGTATGGCGTTGATTCACAGCGTGCTCCTTTCGGCCGCAGCGTGCGGCGGTCCGGCGGAAAGGAGTATGCAAGCGCGGCGCGGGGCAGCCAAACACGGGGTGCGGGTCTGGCGACGTCTGGCAGAATCTGGCGGCGATCTACGGTTACTTTCCCGTTTGGCCGGCCGCCTCGAGGATCGGCCGCAGCATGGGTTGATCGCCGTGGATCCAGCGCGGGACGACCTTGCCGTTGATGTACATCAGCGGGCTGTTCTGGAGGCCAAGCGTTTGCGCGGCTTCGACGTCGGCGGTGATGGCGGCCGCAACGGCGGGGCTTTCCATCTCCGCGAAGAAGGCGTCCACATCGAAGCCGAGGGGCGGCAACGCGGCGCGGAGCGTGTCCGCGCTGAAGATTGCCTGATTCTGCATGAGCCAGTCGTGCAGTTTCCAGTAGCCGGCCACGTCGCCGAGGTGCGCGGCAGCCGCGGCGGCCTTCGCGGCGAGGCATGCCTGCGGATAGTCGGCGGACTTGGCGGCTGAGTTGCACGCCGGGTCGAGCGGATAGGCGTGGAACGTGTACTGTGCATCGGCACGGTCGTTGAGATAGCCGCGAATGATACTGTCGGCGAGGGCGGTGTTGGGCTGCTGGTAGTCGCCCCAGACGACGATCTGCACGCGGGCGTCAGTGGGGCCCCGGGTCCAGCGGCCGGTCGTGGGCAGCTCGCGCACGGACATCGACTGCCAGTCGGCGATGTAAGCCTCGCGGGCGGGCAGGGGGTGATCGTCCGTGGGGTACTTGGGCGGCAGGTTCGCCTGGCTGACCTGGTCGATGACCTTCGTCAGAGCGAGCGGCGCGGACCAGCCCTTGAACTCGTGGCCGTTGACGAACACCAGCGGGGTCGATCGCAGGCCGAGCGCGAAGCCTTCATCGATGTCGGCCTGCACGAGGATACGCGTCTCGTCACCGGTCATCAGGCGCTCGAATTCCGCGATGTCGTAGCCGAATTTCGTGAGGGCGGCGTGCAATTCGTCCGTGGTGAAGCGGCCGTTTTGATCGAAGAGCCAGTTGTGCATCTGCCAGAAGCCGTCGCTGCCGCGCAGCAGGCCGGCGGCTTCGGCGGCGCGCGCCGCGAGGCAGGCGCGTACGTGTGACCGGTCCCCGGCGTGCGGGTTGCAGTCGGCGTCGGCCGGCCAGTGCTTGACCGAGAAGGAAACTTCCGGGTGTTTCTCCAACAGGGCGCGCAGCTCCAGCTCGAGCAGGTGGCAGCCTTTGCACTGGTAGTCCATGAAGATCACGATGCGGATGGCGGCGGGCAACGGTCCGAGCCGATAGCGGCCGACGAACCCGCGCCCGGGCTGGCTCTCGGTCGGGGTTGAAGTGGGCTGGGTCGCAGGGGCGGATGTCGTGGGAGGCGCAGTGACCGGTACCGATGTCGGTTGCGAGGCCGCGGCGAGGATCGCTTCGCCAGACGCGCGGGCCTGCGCCTCGGCGGTCTCACGGGCGACCGCGCGCCAACGCGTTTCGACCCCGACGAGCGCGAGGGTGGCGACGATGAACATCACCGGCAGAAAGGCGAGGCTGCGCACTGTGCCGCGCCCGCGGCGGGTCGCGAACTCCATCAGCAGCCAGAACGCGATGTTGCCAAGGTGGGTTGCGAGGCAGTACGGGCACATGTATTCGCCGACAATCATGACGGCGGTGAAGCCCAGCGAGACCAGCACACCAAGGCGGATGGTCCAGCGCGCCGCGCTGGGCACGCCACGTCGCCAGGTGAACCAGGCGACGAGCAGACCGAGGAAATACGCCAGGCCGAGGTGTGAGTTGGGCCAGCCGATGATGGGCACGCGTCCCCAGAAGCTTTCGGTGGCGCGCTGGCAGGGGCTCCCGGGGCCGCACCCGGGGATGCTGAGGCCGCTGACGTGTTCGATGACGAGCATGAGTGCGGCGCCGGCGGCCAGCGCGAGGAGGATGGCGCCGGCAACGAGAACGGCAGGTCGAACAAGTGGGCTGGAATCGCTTACGGCCTGGGTGTCGGGCTCGGCTCGCGTCACGGGTCACCTACGTTGACTGCCGCGCATGCGGCGGGTTGCGGGGCATTATAGCTGCTGGGCGGCGGCCGTCAGCGCACGTGTGGCGATGGTCCGCAGCCGGCGCAGATTGACCCGATCGAAGTCACGGCCGCGGGCGTCCAGGCCCTTGGGCGTTTCCAGGATCATGGGCAGTCCCAGAAAGCGCCGATCGCCGAGCACATTGCGAAACGCCGCGGTGCCGAGCTGCCCGCGGCCGATGTGCGCATGCCGGTCGCGGTGCGCACCGCAGTCGCCCTGGCAGTCATTGAGATGCCAGCAGCGGATGCGGTCGAGCCCGATGGAGCGGGCCGCGGCGGCGATCGTGGCGGCGTATGCGTCTGGCTGGCGTATGTCGTAGCCGGCGGCGAAGACGTGGCAGGTGTCGACGCAGACGCCGACGCGGTGTGGCTCCTGCACGCGCGTGATGATGGCCGCGAGCTCGTCGAACGTACGGCCGAGCGCGGTGCCTTGGCCGGCGGTGGTCTCGAGCAGCGGCATGGTCCGCAGATCGGGGTGCGTGTCGAAAATGCGATTCAGTGCGGCGGCGACCCGGTCGAGCGCGCGGGCGGTGGAGCTGTCGCCGGCAGCGCCGGGGTGCACCACCAGATACGGGATATTCAGGGCCTGGCAGCGCAGGAGTTCTTCGGCGAACGCGTTCCGACTGCGGGCGTACAGCGTCCGGTTCGACGAGGCGAGATTGACCAGGTAGGTCGCATGGGCGACCACGGGGCCGAATCCGGATTGCGCGTGCAGACGGTGCCAGCGCTCGACGTCGTCCGGCGCGAGCGGTGCGGCCCGCCATTGGCGCTGGTTCTTCACGAAGACCTGCACGGTAGCGCAGCCCAGCGCGTGGGCCGCTTCCAGCGCGTGATGCACCCCCCCGGCGATGGACAGGTGGGCGCCGAAGCGGTGCCGCGGCGGCGCGGCGGCAGGGCGAGCTGCGCCTTTGACGAGCGGCATGGGCACCTGTCTAATAGTCTCCGTGCGGGCCGTCAAACGTGAAAGGAACGCGGGTTACCCGTGCATGCGGAACGCCTCATTCTAGCCTCCGCGAGCCCGCGCCGCCGAGAGCTGTTGGCGCAGGTCTACCCGGCGTTCGACGTCGAGGTGTGCGCGCTGGCGGAGCCGACGCTGCGGTCGGAGCCGGTGTCGCCGAAGCAGTGGGCGGAGGCGCTGGCGTACTACAAGGCGCGGAGCGTGGCGGAGCGGTTTCCGGAGCGTTGGGTGCTCGGGGCGGACACGCTGGTGGTGTGCGGCGGCCGGGTGCTGGGCAAGGCACGGGATGCGGCGGAGGCCCGCCAGATGCTGGAATGGCAGGCGCGGGAGCCGAGCGACGTGATCACAGGCGTGTGCCTGCTCCGGCATGGCCGGCAGCGGAAACGGCTGGCGCAGGTGGAGACGACGCGCGTCTGGATGCGGGACGACCCGATGGAACGCGAGGCGTACGTTGCCAAAGGGGATTGGGAGGGCAAGGCGGGGGCCTACGGCATTCAGGATGTTGGGGATCGGTTGGTCGCGCGGATTGAAGGAAGCTTCTCGAACGTGGTGGGTCTGCCGCTGGAGCTCGTGGCCCGGATGCTGGCGCACGTAGGTCTGGTGGTGCGGACGCGGGCGGGCCCGGGCGGCTGATAAAGTCTGGCCCCTGTGCGCCTTGGCGTGGTATGATGTCGGACACGTGAATCGACGCGCAGGGCGGGCCGATACCACGGCTGATCGGTCGGCGCATGCGCGTGGGTGCGGCCGGCGTACCCGGCCAAAGCCTGGTCGGAGCAGTGAGCGACAGGCGGTGCGATGCCCTCGAAACTGGACACAGCTCTCGGCGAGTACCTCAAGCAGATCAAGTCCTATGCGCTGCTGACGGCCGAGGAAGAGCGTGCACTGGCGATGCAGATCCGCGCGCGGGCCGAGGCGGAGCAGCGCCTGGCGGGGGGGGAGATCAGCGTGGCGGAATACGAGCGCGCCCAGCGCAAAGCGGCCGAGGCGCGCGACCGGATGATCCAGGCCAACCTGCGGCTCGTCATCAGCGTCGCGAAGAACTTCCGCAACCGGGGCCTGCCGATGGAGGACCTCGTCAACGAGGGCAACGTCGGCCTGATGAACGCCGTGGATCGCTACGACCCCGACGTCGGGTCGCGCTTCAGCACGTACGCCGGGTACTGGATTGATCAGGCCATCCGCCGGGCGGTGCAGAACGCACAGCAGATGATCCACATTCCCAGCTACCTGATGGAGAACATCGGGAAGATGCGGCTGGCGATGCGGGAGCTGGAAGAGCAACTGGGCCGGCCACCGACGATGGCCGAGCTGTCGCAACACATGGACATCACGCCGCGGAAGGCGGGCGCGATTTCGATGGCGATCAAGGCGTGTACGTCGCGCATGCAGGGCAGCACGACGGTCGATGGCGAGAACACGCTGAACGAGGCACTGGAGGACACGCGGACGCCGCCGCCGTTTGACGCGATCTTCACGGCGTCGGATTCGGAGTTCGTGTCGCGGATGCTGGAGCGGATCACGGACCGGGAGGCGTTGATTCTCCAGTTGCGATACGGATTGAGCGATCGGCGGGGGAAGCGGATGACATTGAAGGAAATTGGGGAGAAGGTCGGCCTGACGCGGGAGCGCGTGCGTCAGATCGAGCGGGAGGCGAAGCGGAAGCTCGAGGAGTATGTGAAGGAATACATGTAGCCGCCGGGATCCACGACGGCCAGACCCCCAAGCTGTAGAACGGCGCGGGGGTCTTTTTATAGAATGATGCGGGTGGCTGGGTAAGGCGGCGGGAGCGTTTGATGCGCCGGTACCGCTGTGCGATTTGCGAACGCGAGGTGGAGTACGACGGTCCGCTGCCGTCGCTGTACCCGTTCTGCAGCGCGCGCTGCAAGTGGGTGGACCTGGGCCGATGGCTCCAGGGGGAGTACACGATCGATCGGGACGTGACGCCGGAGGAAGTTGCGGACTCGAAGCCGAATGACCCCTCGGCGGATAGCTGACGGCTCAGTGCTTGAAGTGGCGCGTGCCGGTGAAGATCATCGTGACGCCGCGCTCGTTGCAGGCGGCAATCACGTCGGCGTCGCGTTTGCTGCCGCCGGGCTGGATGAGGGCGGTTACGCCGGCGTCGATCAGGATGTCGGGGCCGTCGCGGAAGGGGAAGAAGGCATCCGAGGCGGCGACGGCGCCCTGCAACTGTTCGGCGTGGCCGTTTTCGCGCGCGAGCCAGGTCGCGATGCGGCAGCTCATGACGCGGCTCATCTGTCCGGCGCCGTTGCCGAGGAGCGTGCCGTCGCGGCAGATGGTGATCGCGTTGCTCTTGGTGTGCTTGCAGACGAGCCAGGCGAGGCGCAGGTCGTCCATCTGCGCGTCGTCGGGCCGACGCTGCGTGACGACGTGCCACTGGTCCTCGTTCAGGCCGATGAGGTCACGTGTCTGGACGAGCATCCCGCCGGCGATGCGCTTGTAGTCGAGTTCATTCGGATCGGGCTCGACATCCATGTCGCCGACGGCGAGCAGGCGGACGCGCTGGCCCCAGTCTTTCTTCGGCTTGCCCTCGACCTCGCCGCGGATGATCCGCACGGCTTCGTCGTCGAACGAGGGTGCGAGCCAGACTTCGACGAAGAAGCCGCCGGGGGCGTAGGGTGCGCCGGCGTCCTTGAGCGGCTTGCCGAAGTGGGCGTAGGTCTCCAGGACGACTTCGGCAAACACGGGCGTGACGGGGAAGTTGACGGCGAGAATTCCGCCCATGGCGGCGTTTGGGTCGCCGAGGTACGCGCGGCGGTAGGCTTCAATGGGGTCGGCGTCGATGGCGGCGCCGCAGGCGTTGGTGTGCTTGATGAAGCAGACGGCGGGGGGAGCACAACGCTCTGCTTTGTCGGGAGAACAACCCTCCGGTTCACGAGGAGAGCAAACCTCTGGTTTGCTGCTCGAGGAGGGGAAAATGCCAACCTCCGGTTTGCCGGACGCTGCCGCGCCGGCGCCCCTCGCGGTCCGTGGGTCTTCCCGTACGGGCATCCCGATGCCGATGCCCAGTACATCGAGCGCGTACCACCACTTGTATTCTCCGGGTGTTGCCGCGAGCCCCTCTTTGACGACGTTTTCCGCGAGGTACCGGTACTTCTCCGCCAGGTCGTTCTCGCTGCGAATCCACCGGTCGAACGACTCGCGGGTCCAGACTTGCCCGGTGCCGCCCCGCCCCTGTGAAATCTCCCGGCCGCTGAAGCCCTTAATGCTCTTGAGCAGGGCCGAGAGGTTGTAGAACTCGCCTGGGTGCTCGGGAATCTCACGTGGGGCCAGGATCGCGTGCACATGATCGCGCATCACGACCGCGGCCAGCAGATCCACGCGCGTTCCGTCCCAGTGTCGCAGAGCGGCCATCGCGATGTCGCGCTCCGCCGGCTGGAGGTCGCCGATAGCGGATGAGAACGTGATCCAGTAGGTGGCGCCGGGGCGCTGCCAGTGCGGGAGGTTGCGGCGCTGCAGGAGGTCGTCGTTGATACTGTCGAACAGGACCCGGCGGGACAATTGAGATTCCGCCGTTTCGGGGGGCTGGGATGTGCCTTGGGCAGCAAAGCGGAGCTTTGCTGTCCCCGCCCCGGTAGCAAAGCGGAGCTTTGCTCTCCCCATGCCCGTCCGCGTCAGTTCGGCGCAGAGCTCGAACGCGGCGGTGGCGTCCACGTAGTTGTTGAACGACATCTCCGTCGCGTTTGTGTTCAGGCCAAAGCCTGCCCACGGCAAAGTGCGAGGCCGCCAATGTCCTAGCGACTGATGGGAGTCAGCATCGGGCTCTGGCCCACTGGCCGGAACACAGACCGAACCCGTCTGGATGGGGTTCTCGCCATAGCGCAGGTCACACGCCGCGCGGAGGTGCACCGCGGTCGCGCGGCCGTCGGTCAGCCAGGCGGTGATGCGTGCGTCATACCGGCTGACGAGTTCAAACGCGAGCCACGCATAGTCTCTCCGCACTTTGTCCCACCCCTCGTTGGTGAGCCCGTCTCCACGTAGCCACGTCAGTACATGGTTGCAGTCCTCCGGATTGGACAGTACCAGCACATGCTTGTGGTTCTTCGCCGCCGCGCGGAGGAGGCAGGGGCCGCCGATGTCGATCATTTCGATCGCTTCGGCGAACGTGCATTCCGGCCTGGCGATCGTCTTCTCGAACGGGTACAGGTTCACGACCACCATGTCGATCGGCTCGATGCCCTGCTCCTTGAGCTGCCGCATGTGCTCGGGGTTGTCGCGGTCGGCGAGGATCGCCGCGTGGATCTTCGGATGCAGCGTCTTGACCCGCCCGTCCATCATCTCCGGGAAGCCGGTCACTTCCTCCACCAGCGTCACCGGCAGGCCGGCGTCCTTCAGCACTTTCGCGGTGCCGCCGGTGGAAATCAGCTCGGTGCCGAATTCGTCGTGCAGCGCGCGGGCGAACTCGACGAGACCAGTCTTGTCGTACACGCTCAATAACGCCCGGCGGGGCTCGCGCACGTCACTCATGCGATCTCCCAGAAAGCACACGGGCCGCCGCAGCGGGCAGCCCGTGGAAGTCCAACATGCAGCGCACCATGCGGCGGGCTTCGCCGCCGTGGATCATTCCGGCTTGCTCCCGGGCCTGAATTCCTGGGAGACCTTGGAGCGGCCGCCGCTCACGGGCCCGAGCCGCTCGGTGACGAGCCGGTCGACGGGCTTGGCTGCCGGCTGCGTCGTCGGGCGCGACGTCGCGCCCGCGTCGGCGGTGCGCGGCGGCTGCAGCGCGGCGAGGATTTCTTCCTTGCTTAGCGGCGTCACGCCCACGGGCCGGGCGCAGAACAGGCGGCCATCCGGACCGGCGACGTAGACCGTTTCAGCTTCAGGGGCGGGCAGGCCGAGCGTCAGTCCGTCCGCGGGAATGTCCATGACCGGGGTGCCGTCCCCGACGTTCAGGACGGCAACGGTGCCGTCGCGCGTCAGGACGTAGGCGCGGTCCTTGTGAACCGTGAGCAGCGTGCGGCCGTTGGGCAGCTTCCAGCGAATGCGCTTGTCGGTCTCGCCAATCGTCTGGCTATCGATGGCGACGAGGCCGTCGGCGGGCGTGTACTGGTATACCATGTCGGGCGTGAGGACCGGGGCCTCATACAGCGGCCCGGACAGGCGCGCCCGCCAGCGTATATTGCCGAAGTTCAGGTCCAGCAGGTAGAGCGAGTAATCGCGCGAGGCGACGAACACGCCGCGCTCGTCCACGACGAGGTCCGCCGTGATCTGGTCGTATGTGGATGTCTGCCAGCGAAAGGTCTTGTTCTCACGCGTGCAGGCGTAGACCGCGCCGGCGTCGTTCGCGAAGTAGATCGTGTCCGCGCGGATCGTCGGCGTGGAGTTGACCGCACCGCTCGTCACGAGCCGCCAGTCCAGGTAATGCGTCCGCGCGTCGAAAGCGTACAGCCGATGGTCGACGCCGCCGAGGAAGATCCGTGCGCCATCGCTCACCGGCGCGCCGCCGGCCGGAAAACGCAGGTCGGTGCGGATGAGCGGTTCGCCGGTGCGGCGGTTGTAGACCTGGAGGTCGCTGGGGGTGACGAAGATGACCTGCTCGCCGGCGTGGCAGGGCCGGCGGACGGGGTAGCCCGAGCGGGTGATCTGACGGACCCAACGGAGGACGCCGGTGGGGGCGTGGACGGCGAAGACGTAGCCGTCCTGAGTGCCGGCGTAGAGCTGGTCATCGATGAGGTAGACGGTCTGAATGGTCTGGTCGGGTTCGAGCAGGAGCTGGAGCTGCCAGTACTTGACCAGGCCGGCGTTGGCGAGCGGGACCGGCGGGATGAAGTCCTGGGCCAGGGCGGAGGAGCAGGGCAGGATGGCCAACGTCCAAAGACAGAACTGGATACGCTGCATGGGGGTATCCCAGAACTACGGTCGCCAACGCGGGCGGGCGCCCACCGGTTGGCGCCCTCGTCGCGCAAGGTAACAACCGCGGGCAGCGTAGTCGGGAGGGGGGATTCCGTCAACGGGCGAGCGGGATGGCTTGCGTCGCGGGGAGGGGCGTTTTATTCTGCACCCCATCGGGCGGAGCCCGACCCGCGCCCGGACCTCCGGGTGGCGAGCGCAAGGCATGGTGGCCTGCTTCAGGCAGAAAAGGAGAAGACGATGACGATGGCGCGGCGGATGACGGTCGGGGTGGGCGGGCTCGTGGTGTTGCTGCTGGTGGCGGGGTGCCAAAACCCCGATGCGTTGCGGATCCAGGCGTTGCAGGAGCAGATTGGAAAGCTGCAGCAGGAGAACGACGACCTGCGGTCGCGGTTGGCGCAGGCGATCAGCGAGCGTGACCAGGCGCGGAACCGCGTCGCGGCCCTGGAGCGTGAAAACGCGGACTTGCGCGCCCAGTTGGCGTCCAAGCCGCCGGCGGTCGAGTTGCCAGATGACTGGAAGCGATCCGGTCCGTATGCCTGGACCGAGTTGAGCACGGATTTCCTGTTCGATTCGGGCAAGGCGACGTTGCGGTCGGCCGCGCGGGCGAAGCTGCAGCAGGTCGTGAACGACATCAATGCGCGGTTCCCGAACGATGCCATCTGGGTGCTTGGTCACACGGACACCGACCCGATCAAACAGACCAAGAATCTCTGGACGGACAACCTGGATCTGAGCTGCAACCGCGGCATGACGGTTTATCGCGAGCTGATGAACCTGGGTATCAGCCCCAGCCGCATGATGGCCGGTGGCCAGGGTGAGTACTTCCCGATTGCCACGAACTCGACGCGGGCCGGCAAGCAGCAGAATCGCCGCGTCGAAATCATCGCGGTCCCGCCGCGTGGCGCGCCTGAGACGGGCGGCACGGTGACCCCGTTCGACAGCACGACTCCATAGCCGGCGCCGAACCGGATCGTCTTCGCGTCCGGGCGTGTTCCGGGCGTTGCAGCGCCGCGGCGTGAGAAGCCCGCTCGTCTGTGCGAGCGGGTTCTCGCGCCGCCGGCGCGTTGCGGGGTGTGCGGTATGGACGTTCTGCCCGCCATCGATCTGTTGGGTGGCAAGTGTGTGCGCCTGGTGCAGGGGCGCTATGACCGCGTGATCGACTACGAGAGCGATCCGCTGGAAGTGGCACGGCAGTTTCGCAGCGCGGGGGCGCAGTGGCTGCACGTGGTCGACCTGGACGGGGCGCGCAACGGGCGAATCGAAAACCTCGCCATTCTGGAGCAGATCGTCAAGGAGACCGGCGCCCACGTGCAGTTCGGCGGCGGGGTGCGCGACGAATTCGCGATCAACGCGGCGCTGCGCGCCGGAGCCCAGCGCGTCATCGTTGGCACCCGGGCGCTGGAGGACTGGAACTGGTTCGAAGCGGTCGTGCACCATCCAGAGTACGCGCGGCGGATCGCGCTGGGGCTGGACGCCCGCTTGGGCAAGCTGGCCGTGCATGCGTGGACCCACGAAACGGAGCAAACGGCGGTCGATGTGGCCCGGGCGACGGCGGGCTGGCCGCTGGCCGCGCTCGTCTACACGGACATCGCGTATGACGGGCTGCTGCTGGGGCCGAACCTGCAGGCGATCGAGAAACTGGCGGCGGCGTCGCCGTCGGTGGTGATCGCGTCGGGCGGCGTATCCGACCTGGAGGACGTCCGGCGGCTGGCACAGATGAAGCTCGCCGGCATCGTCATCGGGCGGGCGATTTACGAGCACGCGATCGACCTGAAGGAAGCCTTCGCGGCGGCGGGGTAGTCGGGGGCAGCACAGGGGCCAAGCTGCGCCGTGATTGGAGGACCGACCTCCGGTCGAGCGTCTTCCGACTCGGCCGAGCGGAGATCGGTCCCCCGAGCGCGGGGCGGAAGGCTCCGACCAAGGCGGTCAGGCCGCGGGCAGGGCGCCTTCGCGCGGGTTGTCCAGGCCGCAGGCGCTGGCCAGGGCGGCGAGCTGGATTTCGCGCAGGGGTTCACTGGCGAGGTTACGCATGCGGCCGAGGATGTATGCCCGGCAGACCCGGACGTGGTAGAGCGGCTGGCCGCCGGGACCGGCGAGGCGGATCAGGCCTTTTTGTTGGCGGAGCCAGGACAGGGAGCGGCGAAACCAGCGCGCGGCTTCGTCGGGGGTCATGAGTTCCTGGGCGATTTCGGTCATGGGATTTCCCTCCGGAGCGGCCGGTGGCGCGGTCCGCCAAGCGAAGTGTACCCGCGCCGGGGGCTGAAGTCAAGAACGTCTAGAAATACTATTCGCCGGGCGGCGGCACCACGCGCCCGTAGGCCACGCGCTGGCCATCCTTGCCGCGCAGCTCGATCACGTCCGGCTGGCCCGCCTGGCCGGGACGCCAGGCCAGCAACCGCTGCGGAAGCCAGCGGGCGTGCTCCGGGGCCAGCTCGACCTGCCGGGACTCGAAGAGCACCGTGGCGCCGCTGAGTCGCCAGGTGCCGGTGGCGAACTCCGCCGGCTCGACGGGTGTGCCGTCGGGGTCGGAGACCGAGAGGCGGAACGTGCGGTCTGCGCTGAGCGTCAGCTCGCGGCGGAGGGGGGCAGTCGTGACGAGGGAAGGCGAGCCGGGGCGGGCCTGAAGGAGGGCGGGGTCCTCGCGCCAGGTTCCAACGAGCGTCTGGCGCGAGAGGGTGCCCGGATCCGAGCCGCCGCAACCGGCGAGAAGGATGGCCGGCAACAGGACGCCGGCCAAGGGTGCCGTGCGGGTGCAACAACGCATGCGCTCCTCCGTGCGAAGTCATATAGTAGCACGGGAATAGGGGGGTTGGGTGAAGGTGGGTCGGAAGAGGGTGGCCTGGAGGCGGGTGCTTGGGAGGAGGGGTGGTACGGAGACGGGGTGGTACGGGCGCCCCGCCTGTCTGTTTGACGGGCAAGATGCCCGTATCACCTTGGGGCGGGTTGCGATAAACGTAGTTCAAGGCGATGATTGGGGCGCACATGCGGCGCGCACGTTGCGGGCGCGAAATGCGCGGCTACACTCAGAGTTGATCATGAGACTTCCGGCGTGCCCATCCATGCTGGCCCAGAGCGACTTCACCACGGTCGGGTGGCTGCTGATCGTGGCGACGGGGATCGCACTCGCGATCCTCGTGCTCACACACCTGATCGGGCCCAAGCGGCGCGGCCCCGTCAAAGACGCCACGTATGAATCGGGCATGGAACCGATCGGCGACACACGCCGGCGGTTCAACGTGCGGTTCTACCTCATTGCCGTTCTGTTCCTCATCTTCGACGTCGAAATCGTGTTCCTGTATCCGTGGGCGATCCTCTTTCCGCGGCTGCGCGGCCCGGAACACCAGGAATGGGCCCAGCCGCTGCTGGACGCCGGTTACACGCCGGCGTACCTGCTCGGCGCGATCGGCGTCTTCTTCGCCCTCCTGCTCGTCGGCTTCATCTACGAATGGCGAAGGGGGGTGTTCAGGTGGAATTGAAACGGACCGCCGAGGTGACCAGCGTGGCGACCGGCGGGCCTGATTTCGCCGTGACGCGTCTGGATTACCTCGTGGACGGCATCAAGCGCTACGGCCTGAACTGGGTCCGGCGGAACAGCCTGTGGCCCATGCCGTTCGCGACCGCATGCTGCGGGATCGAACTGATGGCAACCGGGGCCAGTCGGTATGACGTGGCGCGCTTCGGCTCCGAGGCCATGCGGTTTACGCCGCGGCAGTGCGATTTACTGATTTGTGCCGGGCGGGTCGTGATGAAGATGATGCCGGTACTGCAGAAGATCTACGTGCAGATGACCGAGCCGAAGTGGGTGATCTCGATGGGGGCGTGTGCCTCGACCGGCGGCGTGTTCGACACGTACGCGGTGGTGCAGGGCATTGACCAATTCCTGCCGGTGGATGTGTACGTGCCCGGTTGTCCGCCGCGGCCGGAGACGCTGCTGGAGGGTATCATGCTCATCCAGCAGATCGTGACGGAGGACGGCGTGAAGACGAGTCGGGAGCGCGGGCGGGGGTTGGGGCTGACGGTGCAGCCGCCGCGGCAACGAGTCGAGCTGGGGGCGGGCTTTGGAGGGGGGAGCTAAGCGCATGGCGACCGCGGAGGCTGTGCAGGCGCTGCAGGCGAGTTTCCCCGAGTTGAATCTGGTGGCCCGGCCGCTCGTGACATATCGCGACGGACGGGAATCGGACCAGCTCTGCGTGCGCGTACCGGCGGAGCGGATGCTCGATGTGCTGCGGTTCCTGTATCGAGATTCGCGGACGAAGTTCGAGCAGCTCTGCGATCTGACGTGCGTGGATTACTTGAACTACCCGGGCGCCGAGGACCGGTTCGGCGTCGTGTATGCGCTGCTGAGCCTGACGCACAATCACCGGCTGTGGGTGAAGGTGTTTGTGAACGACCCGCACCCGGAGCTGCCGTCGGTGACGTCGATCTGGCGCGGGGCGGAGTGGCCGGAGCGCGAAGTGTACGACATGTTCGGCATCCGCTTCAGCGGTCATCCGGACCTGCGGAGAATCCTGATGCCGCAGAACTTTGAGGACTTTCCGCTGCGGAAGGACTATCCGTTGACGGGGAAAGGCGAACGCGAGGATTTCGAGGTTGTGCGACGGGATACGGCTTGAGGATCACCACCAGAGCACGAAGGCACTAGGAAGACCTGAGTCAGGAATTCGGGCAGGCAGAACATGGCGGTGAGTTACGACTTAGCGCGGCCCACTTCGCTGGAGCGTGAGGAGGGCGCTGAGGACCGTTGGACGCTGAACTTCGGTCCGCAGC
Organism: Phycisphaerae bacterium; assembly: GCA_017999985.1. Taxonomy (NCBI): domain Bacteria; kingdom Pseudomonadati; phylum Planctomycetota; class Phycisphaerae; species Phycisphaerae bacterium. Next base: position 67,276 of record JAGNKU010000015.1, read on the forward strand.
ACCCGTGCACGCACACGACCCTGCGGCTTGTGCTCGAGTTGGACGGTGAGCGCATCGTCAACTGCATTCCCGATATCGGGTTCCTGCATAGCGGTTTCGAGAAACTGGGCGAGCACCACGACTACAACCAGTACGTCACCGTCGTCGAGCGGATGAACTACGTCTGCCCGGTCTCGAACGACATCGTCTGGCACATGGCGGCGGAGAAGCTGATGGGCATCGAGCTCACGCCGCGCTGCAAGGCGATTCGCACGATCCTGGCGGAACTGGGGCGGCTGCAGGATCACTTGCTGAACGTCGGCGTGAGCGGGCTGGACTTGGGCGGCTTCACCGCGTTTCTGTACGGGTTCAACGAGCGCGAGATCATCTACGACCTGGTCGAGGCGATCAGCGGCTCGCGGTTCCACCCGAGCTATACGCGCGTTGGCGGGTTGGCGCAGGACGCGCCGCCGGGGTGGACGGACAAGGTGCTCGCGTTCGTGCGGAACACCGTGCCGCCAGCGATTCGCGACGTCGAGACGCTGCTCCTGCGCAACCGCATCTTCATCGAGCGCACGAAGGGCATCGGTGTCATCAGTCACGACGATGCGATCAACTGGTCACTGACCGGGCCGGTGGCGCGGGCGAGCGGCGTGCAGCGCGATTTGCGTAAGGACGAGCCGTACCTGTGTTACGCCGACAACTGGGATGGGCAGGGCGCGCCGGCGGTGGATTTCAAGGTGCCGATTGCGTATGGCGGGGACGTGTACGCGCGGTTTCTCGTGCGGCTGGAAGAGATTCGCCAGGCGTGCCGGATCATCGAGCAGTTGGCGGAGCGGCTGCCGCAAGGACCGATCAATGTCGTCCCGGACGAGCGCGTTGTCCTGCCAGACAAGCGCGAGGTGTATTTCTCGATCGAGGGGCTGATTCATCACTTTGAGAAAGTGATGACGAATCGTGGGCTGACGCCGCCGGTGGGCGAGGCGTATGCGGCGAACGAAACGTCGAACGGCGAGCTGGGTTACTACATCGTGAGCGATGGCGGCCGCTCGCCGTGGCGGGCGCGGACACGACCACCCAGCTTCATCAATTACCAGGTGTTCCCGAAGCTGCTGATCGGGCACCAGATCAGCGATGTGCCGGCGGTGCTGAACAGTCTGAACGTCATCGCGGCGGAATTGGATCGGTGAAGAGAACCACCAAGACACTAAGGCACTGAGAAGACCCAAGTTGGATTCACTCCCTGGTGCCTTTGTGTCTTGGTGGTGAGAAATCAGAAGGCGGAGCGCACGGTTGGCGTGGCGGACGGTTGACAGAACGAAGGTGGCGGCGGATGAGCTTGGGCCCGGGCTGAGCGAGGCCGTGAAGGCGAAGATCCGCGCGTTTTTCCCGCGGTATCCGACGCGGCGGGCCGTGCTGCTGCCGGCGCTGCACATTGCGCAGGATGCATTGGGCTACGTCTCGCTGCGGGCGATGCGCGAGATTGCGGAGCTGCTGGAGCTTTCACCGGCGGCGGTGATGGACGTGGTCAGCTTCTACACGCATTTCTGGACGCACCCGCGGGGCCGCAAGACGATCGTGCTGTGCCGGTCGCTGACGTGCGAGCTGATGGGCGGCAAGGCTGTCCTGGAGGCCCTGCAACAGAAGCTCGGCATCCGCGAACACGAGACGACGCCGGACGGCGAATGGTCGCTGATGACCGAGGAATGCCTGGCGGCGTGCGAGCATGCGCCGTGCATGCAGATCAACGAACGGATGCACAAGTGCGTGCGGGTGGAGGATCTGGACCGGATTCTGGCGGACCCGGAGAACGACAAGCTCCCGATGCCGCGGAGCGCGCTGTACGACGCGCCGAGGGAAGCGTGACGATGGCGTTTGAACCGGTACTCATGCGACATGTCGGCGTGCCGAACAGCACGGCGCTGGCGGTCTACCGTGCCGCGGGCGGGTACGAAGGGGCGGCGCGGGCGCTCCGGATGAAGCCCGACGAGGTCGTCGAGCTGGTGCAGAAGGCCAACCTGCGCGGGCGCGGTGGGGCCGGCTTCCCGGCGGGCATGAAGTGGAGCTTTCTGCCAAAGGACCGGCAGGTGACGTACCTGTGCGTGAATGCGGACGAGTCCGAGCCGCCGACGTTCTGCAACCGGGTACTGATCGACCACGATCCGCACATGCTGCTCGAAGGCATCCTGATCGCCGGCTACGCCACCCGGACGACGGTCGCGTACATCTACATGCGCGGTGAATTCACGGAGCAATTTCACACGCTGCAGCGGGCGCTGGACGAGGCGTACGCGGCCGGGTTCTTCGGCCAGAACATCCTTGGCAGCGGGTATGACCTGGAGTGCTACATCCACCGCGGCGCCGGGGCGTATGTCTGCGGCGAGGAAACCGGCCTGATCGAGAGCCTCGAAGGCAAGCGCGGCTGGCCGCGGATCAAGCCACCGTTTCCGGCGGTCGAAGGGGCGTTCCGCAAGCCGACGGTGGTGAACAACGTCGAGACGCTGGCGTGTCTGCCGCACATTCTGACGCGCGGGCTCGAGTGGTGGCTGGCGCTGGGGACGACGAACTCGAAAGGGCCGAAGATGTACTGCATCAGCGGCCCGGTGAATCGGCCGGGTTGCTACGAGGCGCCGCTGGGTCTGCGCGTCCGCGATCTGATCTATGCCCCGGAGTTCGGCGGCGGGATGCGCGGCGGACGGAAAGTGAAGGCGGTCTTTCCCGGTGGGTTGTCGATGGGAGCCTTGCGGGGCGACGTCTTTCCGAAGCCGCCGACGGACACAGTCGATCCGACACAGGACTACGACGAGCTGGATTGCCGGCTCGATTTTGACGACGTGCGGCGCTATGACCTGATCGGGCTCGGCACGGCGGCGGCGGTTGTGGTGCCGGAGGACGTGGACATCCGCGACGTGCTGGTGAACGTGGCGCGGTTTTACGGGATGGAATCCTGCGGGCAGTGCACGCACTGCCGCGAAGGGACCGCGTGGGCGTACAAGATCGCGCAGCGCATCCGCGCCGACGCCGGCCGCGTGGTGGATTTGGACCTGATCGTGGAAGTGTCGCAGAACATGGGCATGATGCCAGGCATGAGCATCTGCGGCCTGCCCGATGGGGCCGCGTGGCCGCTGCGGACGCTGGTGCAGAAGTTCCGGCGGGAGTTTGAGCAGCGCATCGCGGCGCAGCCGCCGGATGCCGCCATGCGGCGGATTCGGGCGACGAACGCGGCGGCGTATGAGTTGCCGGTTTTGGAAGGCCGGGCGACGCGGCATGAGGGCGGGACGTTCCACACGCCGCTGGATGTGGCGCGCCCGGGAAGTTAGCGGTGTGGGGGGACCGACCTCTGGTCGGTCCGACGACAGGCCGGAGGCCTGTCCCCCAAAAGGCTGAGAGAGATGCCGAAGATCATCATCGATGGCCAGCCGATCGAATGCCGGGCGGGCATTCCCGTCCTGCAAGCCGCGCTCGAAGCGGGCCTGAACATCCCGCACTACTGCTATCACCCGGGGCTGAGCGTGGTTGCGAGCTGCCGGCTGTGCCTGATGGAGATGAAGCTGCCGCACCCGAAGACGCAGGAGCTGGTCTGGGCCCCGAAGCTCTTCCCGTCGTGCCAGACGCCGGTCAGGGACGGCATGGAGGTGCGGTTCAACTCGGAGGCGGTCCGCGAAAACCAGAAGCACGTGATGGAGTACTACCTGCTCAATCACCCGCTGGACTGCCCGGTGTGTGACAAGGCCGGCGAGTGTTACCTGCAGGACTACACGGAGACGGTGGGGCCGGGGTCCTCGCGGATGGTCGAGGACAAGCAGAAGAACCCGAAGAAGGACATCGGCCCGCACACGCTGCTGTACCAGGACCGCTGCGTGCTTTGCACGCGCTGCGTGCGCTTCGTGGACGAGATCGCGGGGGCGCACGAGCTGGCCGTGGTGAATCGCGGCAGTCGCGGCGAGATCGACGTATTTCCGGGGCAGCCGCTGGCGAACCCGTTGCAGGGCAACGTGGTCGACCTGTGCCCGGTGGGGGCGCTGCTCGACAAGGGGTTTCTGTTCAAGCAGCGCGTGTGGCTGCTCAAGTCGACGCCCTCGATCAGCCCCGTTGACAGCCGCGGCCAGACCATCTGGATCGACCACAATGAGCAGGGCATTCACCGCATCCGCCCGCGCTTCAATGAGCGGGTGAACGAGTGGTGGATCAGCGATGAGGCCCGCTTCGGCTGGAAGCACGTCCATCGTCCGGACCGGCTGAATCAGCCGCGGGTCTGCGTTATCAACAGCCTGCGGCCGGAGCCGTGGGAGGCGATGCCGGAAATCCTGCGCACCAGTCTCTCCGAGGCGGCCCGCCAGAACGGGGGGGCGGCGGTTGCAGCGGTGCTCAGCCCGATGATGAGCTGCGAGGAAGCGTGGCTGCTGGCGCAGTTCGTCCGGTCGATCGCGCCGCAGGCGACGTTGGCGCTCGGTTACGTGCCCGTCGTCGGTACCGACCGGACGTTCCCGAAGGGCTTCGTCATCAAGGCGGAGAAATGCCCGAATCGACGAGGCGTCGAGACTATCATCCAGCATTACGGCGGACGGACGTGCGATTTTCACACGCTGCTGGGCCAGGCGGTCGAAGGGCGCTTCAAGGCCGCGTACGTCGTAGGTGGTTACCCGGACGCATGGGTGACGGATGACATCGCGGCGGCGCTCGCCAAGGTGGAATTCCTGATCGTGCACGACCTGTTCCCGACGCCGCTTGACGCCAGCGCCGATGTGCAGATCCCGGCCGCGACGTGGGCCGAGCGCGAGGGGACATTCATGAATTGTGACGGGCTGCTCCAGCCGTTCGCGCGGGCGCTGGTCCCGCTGGAAGGCGTGAAAGCCGATGGGCAGTTCTTCTACGAGCTGGCCGGGCAGAGCGGACTGTTCAACGCGGCGAAGGTGCGGGCGGCCATGGCCCGCGCGCTGCCGCAATTCGGGGAAGCGTTTACGCCGCGCGTGCTGCCGGAGCATGCGCATTGAGCGCCGGATGAAGCGGAAGCCATGATCGACCCGACCGTCCATCGCATCGAGAGCCTGCTGCGGAACCCGGTGGTCTTCATCGGCGGGGCCACGGTGCTGACCGTGCTGCTGGCGGCGGCGCTGGTGGCGGCGTTCCCGCTCTATCGCGACTTGCTGTCCGATCCGTTCTGGTTCCCGATCATCGTCATGGCGGTGATTCTGTTCCTGATCCTGAACAGCACCGCGGTGTGTATCCTGGCCGAGCGGAAGATCGCGAGCTTCACGCAGGACCGGCGCGGGCCGAACCGCGTGGGGTTCTGGGGGTTGCTGCAGCCGATCGCGGACGGGATGAAGTTCTTCTTCAAGGAGGACATTATCCCGCGGTACGTGGACAAGCCGTTGTTTCTGCTGGCGCCGTGCGTCTCGCTGATCGTGTCGCTGATCGGCTTCGCGATCATCCCGTGGGCCGGCGACGTGCGCTGGCCGTGGGCGCCGGACGTGACCGTCTCGACGCAGGTCGCGCGCCTGAATGTGGGCATTCTGTACATCCTGGCGGTCGGTGCGCTGGGCGTGTACGGCGTGGTGCTCGCGGGCTATGCCAGCAACAACAAGTACTCGTTCTACGGCGGCATCCGCGCGGCCGCGCAGATGATCAGCTACGAATTGCCGCTCGGGCTGGGGCTGGTCTGCCTGTTGCTGACGACCGGCAGCCTGCGCCTGGAGGAGATCGTGGCGCAGCAGGCGCAGGGCGGCGTGTGGTACGTGTTCATGCACCCGCTGCCGTTTCTGCTGATTCTGGTCAGTTCGTTCGCCGAGACGAACCGCGCGCCGTTCGACCTGGCGGAGGCGGAGCAGGAGCTGGTCGGCGGCTTCCACACCGAGTACAGCTCGATGAAATTCGCGATGTTCTTCCTCGCCGAGTATGCGCACATCATCACGGGCAGCGCGGTGATGGTGGCGCTGTTCTTCGGCGGCTGGGCGCCGCTGCCGTTCACGGGCTGGCTGGCCGACAGCACCGCGTGGTGGGCCATGCTGATCAAGCTGGGCGCCTATCTCGCGAAGGTCGCGCTCTTCATCGGCGTGTTCATGCTGGTGCGCTGGACCATCCCGCGGTTCCGCTTCGACCAGTTGATGCGGCTGGCGTGGCAGTCCCTGGTGCCGGTCGGCGTGGGACTGGTCGCCGCGCTGGCCCTGCTGGCGGCGCTGGGGCTGCAGCGCAACCTGTGGGCGTGCCTGCTGGTGAACCTCCTGACGCTGGCGGTCATGTTGTGGTCGGCCGCGCGGACGCGCCGCCCCGTGACCGGCCGGCAGGACGACTTGCCGGACATCGACGTGCGTCCGGCGTGATGTGAGTGCCTATGCGTGACGAAGACATCATCGTGCTGCAGGAGCCGAAGCTGACGCCGGCCGAGCGCCTGTACCTGCCGCAGATTCTGGACGGCATGTGCACGACGCTGCGGCACATGTTCATGCTGCGCCGGCGCGGCGCGGTCGTGCACCAGTATCCCGAGGACACGCGCCAGGACCGCGGCACCCTGCGCATCGCAAACTACCGCGGCGTGCACCGGCTCAACAAGGACCCCGATGGTCGCGTGGCGTGCGTGGCGTGCTTCATGTGCAGCACGGCCTGCCCGGCGCAGTGTATCCACATCGAGGCCGGCGAATCGCCGTGGCCAGACCGCGAGAAGTACCCGGTCAAGTTCGAGATCGACGAGTTGCGGTGCATCTATTGCGGGATGTGCGAGGAAGCCTGCCCGGTCGATGCGATCGAGCTGACGCCGCATTATGAATTGGTGGGCCGCACGCGAGCGGAGATGATCTTCGACAAGGAGAAGCTGCTGCAGGTTTACGAGGAGACGAAGGCGTCCAAGCCGCGCAAGAACCCGCCGATCACGGATTACGGCCTGACCGGTGGCCAGAGCAGGGACGTGGCGCAGCCGAACACACATTCGAAGGTGTAGCGCACGGCCGGTGCTGGCCGTGGCCACGCCGATCGGGTAGAAGCAAGGGCTCATGCGGCGTGGGCCGCGAATGACGGCGCGGGTGATGCCGTCAGCGAGTGGAAACCGGAGAGTATGCCGAGCCTGCTGATTCTGTCGCTGGTGCTGGGTGCGATCGGCCTGTTCCTGGTCATGCCGGGCGGGCGGACGGGCCGCGCGCGGGTGGGGCTGGTGACGCTGGCGGCGGCGGGCGGGGCGCTGGCGGCGGGGGCGGTGGGGCTGTGTGCGGGGCAGGACGGGCGCGGCCTCTTTGCGGGCTGCGCGCTGGTGGCGTTGTTCGCGGCGGTTCGGGTGATCACGCACAAGCGGCCGGTCTACAGCGCCTTGTATTTCGTACTGCTGGTCGTGGCGGTGGCGGCGCTGCTGCTGCTGATGGACGCGGAATTCCTGGCGGCGGCGTTGATCATCATCTACGCCGGCGCAATCCTCGTGACGTACATCTTCGTCATCATGCTGGCACAGCAGTCGCGGCCGGCGCCGTACGACGCGAAGGCCCGTGAGCCGTTCTGGGGCTGCTTGGCGGGGTTTGCGCTGCTGGCGCTGCTCGCGGTGCGGCTGTTCAGTGGCACGGCGGCGATGCCGGCGACGGTGCTGGCCGGGACGGTGGAGGGGGTTGGGACGCGACTGCTGACCGAGTACGTAATCGGGATTCAACTGGCCGGGCTGCTCCTGCTGGCGGCGCTGGTGGGGGCGATCGCGATTGCCCGCCGGCGGCCGGCGAATGAAACGTTGCCAGAGGGGGATGAATGATGCTGGTTCCATACCTACTGCTCGGCGCGGTGCTGTTCAGCCTGGGGCTGATCGGCTTCGTGACGCGCCGCAACCTGATCATCATGTTCCTGTGCACGGAAATGATGTTTCAGGGCATCATCGTCAACCTGGTGGCGCTCGGGCGTTATCCGCTGCACGGCCAGCCGACGCTGGACGGTCAGGTCTTCGCGCTGTTCCTGATCGCCGTCGCGGCGGCGGAGGCGGCGCTGGGCCTGGCGCTGGTTGTGCTCTTGTATCGGTATCGTGGGACGCTGGATGCGGGTGCGTGGTCGGCCCTGAAGGACGAGTGAGACACGGTGCTGCTGGCTGAAACACACTGGCTGCCCGCCAAGCTCTACGCGACGCTGCCGTTCTGGCCGTTGCTGGGCGCGATTCTCGCCGGCTTGTTGGTCGCGCTGCGGCAGAGGCCGGAGCGGGCGCACTGGCCGGTCGTGCTGGGGGTGGCGGTGTCCGCGGTGCTGGGCGTGACCCTGTTTCTCGACCTGGGCCAGCACACCCAACCCTCCCTCTCGGGCGGCGAGCCAGGAGTCCGGGCAGCCGCGGCCGCGCCCGCGTTTGTCGTCGCGGAACCGACGCGTGACGCAGTGCCCCGTCCCGGCTTCGCGTACACGCTCTACCACTGGATCAGCCTCGGCGATCGGGAAAGCCTGCAGAGCGGCCATTGGATCAGCGTTAATTTCTACGGCGACGGCCTGACGGGCATCATGCTGCTGTTCGTCACGGTGGTCTCCCTTATCATCGTCATCTACTCGATCGGCTACATGCGCGATCATCATGGGCACCCCGAGCGTGGCTACGAGCGATTCTTTGCGTTTCTTGGCCTGTTCGTGTTCTCGATGATCACGCTGGTGATGGCCGGGAACTTCGTGCTGCTCTACCTCGGCTGGGAGCTCGTTGGCCTGTGCAGCTATTTGCTGATCGGCTTCTACTACGGCAAGCCATCGGCCGCCGCCGCCGCGAAGAAAGCGTTCATCGTCAACCGTATCGGTGACTTCGGTTTCGCGCTGGGCATCTTCGCGCTGTACTGGTTCCTGAAGGGCCATGTGCAATCGGGGGAGAACCCGCTGGATTACGCGGTGGTCTTCAAGTACGCGCGCCACCTGGCTGAGCACCAGGTCGCGGGCATGTCGCAGGCGACGCTGGTTTCGCTGCTGTTGATGTGCGGCGCGGTGGGTAAGAGTGCCCAGTTCCCGCTGTACGTGTGGCTACCCGATGCGATGGAAGGCCCGACGCCGGTGTCGGCCCTGATCCACGCCGCGACGATGGTGACCGCGGGCATCTACATGGTGGCCCGCTGCACGCCGATCTTCGCGCAGTCGGCGGTCGCGCTCGACGTGGTGCTGACGCTGGGGGTGATCGGGGCGGTGCTGACGGCGACGATGGCGCTGGCGCAGCACGACATGAAGCGCATCCTGGCGTACTCAACTATCAGCCAGCTCGCGTTCATGTTCGTCGCGCTGGGCTGTCGTGTGCCGGATTCGGCCGTCTTTCACGTCTTCACGCACGCGTGGTTCAAGGCGCTGCTGTTCCTGGGAGCCGGCAGCGTGATGCACGCGATGGGCGGCGTGATCGACGTGCGCCGGTTCAGCGGCCTGCGGCACGTGTTGCCCCGCACGTACGGGACGATGCTGGTTGGCTGCCTGGCGCTGGCGGGCTTCCCGCTGCTGGCGGGGTTCTGGAGCAAGGACGAGATCGTCCACGCGGCGTTCGAGCGTCACACGGTCGTCGGCGTCATCATGCTGCTGACCGCCGGCCTGACTGCGTATTACACGTTCCGCATGTTCTTCCTGTGCTTCCACGGCAAGCTGCGCCTGCCGGACGAGGCGGGGGCGCATGTGCACGAGTCGCCCGGGGTCATGACGGTACCGCTGATGCTGCTGGCCGTCGGCGCGGTGTGCGCGGGTTATCTCGGCGTGATGCTCGCGCCAGGGTCGGGCGAAGCCTTTCTGGGCGTGTTCCAGCCGCACGGCTTCTTCCACGCGTATCTGGGGCACAGCACAATCGGCCACCCGGAGCACGGCCATGGCGGAATGTGGCTGATGTACTTGTCAGCGGTTGTGGCGCTGGCCGGCATCGGCTTGGCGTGGCTGCGCTTCGGCTCCGCGCCGCAGACCGAACCCGACCAGCAGTTGCTCGGGCGGGTGTGGAACCTGTGGAACGCGAAGTACTACGTGGATGAGATTTATGACGCCGTGTTCGTGCGGCCGCTCCGCAACCTGGGGCGGTTGTTCTTCGGCACGGACAACTACGGGGTGGACGGCATAGTGTGGTTCGTGGCGGCGGTGCCGCGCGGGCTGGCGTTCGGGCTGCATTTCATACAGCGCGGCATGCTGCAGACGTACGCGGTCGGCATGGCCCTCGGTGTGGTCGTGCTGCTGCTGATATGGACTTGGGTGAGCTGACATCGTGTATGACGGTGATGTGTTGTGCAGGATGGTACGGGCGTCCCGCCCGTCGGCAGAACTGGCCGGAGCCCCGTACCACTCATCCGGGCGGAGAATGACGTAACGCGCATGGCGGCTTTGGGACTCAACCTGCTGATCTTCCTCCCGCTGCTGGCGGCGGTCGCCGTGTGGGCGCTGCCGGAGCGGCGCGCGGGGGTCGCGCCGAAGCTGTCCCTGGCGGTCGGGTTTGTGACGCTGCTGATCGCGGCGGGGCTGTTCGTGGAGATGCCGGCGGCGCTGCGCGGCGCGGACGGCGGGCGGGCACTGATCGGCGAAACGAAGGCCGAATGGATTGCGGTGGGCACGCGCAGCGACGCCGGCGGCGACCTGCTCAGCGGCGTGCTGTTGCGCTATCACATCGGCCTGGACGCCATCAGCATGCCGCTGGTCGCACTGACCGGCCTGCTGGTGCCGCTATCCATCTGGTGCAGCTTCGCGGCGATTCGTACGCGGGTGCGCGAGTACTACGCGTGGCTGCTGGCGCTGACCGCCGGCATGTTCGGCGTGTTCGCCGCCCGCGACGTGCTGCTGTTTTACGTGTTCTTCGAGTTCACGCTGGTGCCGCTGTATTTCCTGATCGGCATTTGGGGCGGACCGCAGCGGCGGTACGCGGCCAACAAGTTCTTCCTGTTCACGTTCGTCGGTAGCGTGTTGACGTTCGCGGGCATCATGTATCTCGCGCTGCGGGCGGCGCAGATCGCGCACAGCGACGTGCTGGATTTTGATCTCATGCGGCTTTCGTCGCTGGCCCTGGGGCAACTCAGCGCGACGGAACAGTCGCTGCTGTTCATCGCCTTCTTCTGCGGCTTCGCGATCAAGGTCCCGCTGTTCCCGCTGCACACGTGGCTGCCGCTGGCGCACACCGAGGCGCCGACCGCCGGCAGCGTGCTGCTGGCCGGCGTTCTGCTGAAGCTCGGCACGTACGGCTTTTTGCGCTTCAGCCTGCCGATGGTGCCACAGGGGGCGCTGGCGTGGGCGCAGGTCATGGGTGGCCTGGCGATCGCCGGCATCATCTACGGGGCGCTGTGCTGCTGGGTGCAGCGCGACGTGAAGAAGCTGGTCGCGTATTCGTCCGTGTCACACCTGGGCTTCTGCATGCTCGGCATGTTCAGCCTGCTGCCCGTGGGCCTGAGCGGCTCGGTGCTCTACATGGTCAATCACGGCCTCAGCACCGGGGCGCTGTTCCTTGTCGTCGGCATGATCTATGAGCGTTACCACACGCGCGACCTCGACCAGATCGGCGGCCTCGCCCGGCAGATGCCGGTGATGGCGTTCTTCTTCGTGCTCTTCGTTCTATCCAGCATCGGCCTCCCGGGCCTCAACGGCTTCGTCAGTGAATTCACCGTCCTGTTCGCGGCGTTCAACTCGGATGTGCTCGGCCGCTGGTACGGCGTGCTGGGCGCGACCGGCATACTGCTTGGCGCGATCTACATGCTGTACGCGACGGGCAAGGTGCTGTTCGGCCCGGTTGTCGAGCCGGCCGGCACGCCCGATCTGTCCGCGGGTTTGAAGAGGGATCTGACTGGTCGCGAGATCGCCATCCTGTCGCCGATTGCCGCGCTCGTGATTGTGCTCGGCGTGGCGCCGCGCGTCGTTACGGACACGCTCGACCCGGCGCTACAGGTGCAGATCCTGGACCGGGTGCAAGAGGCCAAGATCGCCAGCGCGCCGGAGTCGGCCGCACCGTCGGTTGCGGAGCTGGTGTTCGTCGGGCCTGAGCCGGAAGGAGGGCGGCCATGATCGCCGGACCGCCCATTCCGCTCGCAGCGCTCGGGCCGGAAATCCTGCTGCTCGTCGGCGGCTGCATCGTGTTACTGCTCGGGCAGTCCACGCGCGACGCGCGCCGGCGCCTGGCGCCCTGGTGCACGCTGTCGGTTTTGGTGCTCGGGCTGGTGCTGGTGCTGGGGCTGCCGCGCTGGACGGCCGACGCGGTGGGCAACGGTCTCGCCTACGGCTCGCTGGCCATGTTTGTGCGGCTGAGCGCCCTCGAACTGGGCATCCTGCTGACGCTGGTGAACTGGACCGGAGCGCGCGAAGCCGAGCGGGGTGAATTCCTCGCGCTGATGCTTTTCTCGCTCACCGGCCTGCTGCTCGTGGGGCCGGCCGACAACCTGCTCATGCTCTTCTTGGCGCTGGAGTTGGTCAGCGTGCCGACCTACATCATGGTTGTGCTCAGCCGCACCCGCGCAGGTGCCCTGGAGGCCGGCACGAAGTACTTCTACCTGGGGGCGGTCTCCGCCGCACTCATGGCCTACGGCTTCAGCTTCCTGTACGGCGTCTCGGGCACGGCGTCACTCAGCGGGACGCTGAACGCGGTCGCCGACGCGCTACGGCAGCCCGGTACGCTCGCTGGTGGATTGGCCACGGTGGGCGTCGTCCTCGCGCTGGGTGGGCTGCTTTTCAAGATCGCCGCCGTCCCGATGCACTTCTACATCGCCGACGTGTACCAGGGGGCGGCCAGTCCGGTCGCCGGACTGCTCGGGTTTGTGCCGAAGCTGGCGGGTCTGGTGGCGATCATCAAGATTCTGGCGCTGACCGGCGAATGGAGCACAAGCGGTACGCCAGTGTTCTGGCTGCTGTGGATCGTGGCGGCGGTGAGCATGACGGTGGGCAACGTGCTGGCGCTGCGGCAGACGAACATCAAGCGGTTGCTCGGCTACTCGGGCATCGCACACGCGGGGTACATGCTGGTGGGTGTGCTCGCTGGACCGCTGGCGGGCGACACGGGCTACGGCACCATGGGCGACGGGACCGCGGCGGCGCTGTACTACGTCGTCGTGTATGGGGTCGCCAACCTGGGAGCCTTCGCCGTGCTCGCGGTGCTGCGGGTGCGTGGGGCCGCCTGCGAAACGCTGCGCGACGTGGCCGGCGTGGTCCGCCGTCATCCGGGGTTGGCGCTGCTCCTGGTGCTGGCGCTGTTCACGCTGATGGGCCTGCCGCCGACCCCGGGTTTCTGGGGCAAGTTGAGTCTGTTCGGCAGTGCCTTGGCTGCGGCGCGCGCGACCGGCATTCCGGGGCACGATGCGTGGCTGATCGCGCTGGTGGTCATTGCCGTGCTGAATTCCGCGCTGGCGGCAGCGTACTACCTGCGCGTGATCGCCGCGGTGCTGCTGTATGAGAACGAGCAACCGGCGCATGCCGTGTCGGGCGAAGCGCAGCACATCGGCGCGCTGCTCTGCGGCTTCCTCCTGCTGATCTTCGCGCTGTACCCCAGCGGGTTGCTGTCAGCCGGGTTGAATGCGACGCGCGAACTCACGCACGCGGTCGCGGCGTCGCCGGCGACGAGCGCGGACGCGTGGGACGCCACACTCGCCGCCCCGCTGATGGACGCGTCGACGGCGCTCGCAGAGCGTCAGAAGAAGTAAGCGGACATTGGCTCCAGCCGCTCGGGCTTGCCCCAGAGCATTCGGCCGGCTTCGTCGCGATAGGTAGGGCCGCGGTCCTGGAAGCGCCGGACGTCGCGCCGCTGCCACTCCACGAACCACTGTGCGTTGCGCCGCAGGCGCGTGGTGCTGCGCTCGAGACTCATCGGCACGTCCGCCGCCGCCGTTGCCACCTTCTCCGGACGCCGCGCCTCGCTCTGACCAAACGCCTGCGCCGTGCCGGCCACGCGGTCGCGGCGCATTTGGATGCGGCGTTCCACGGCGGGTGATGGCCGGCAGCCGAATTGCAGCGCGAGACTCAGCAGCAGTGCGCTGGCGCAGAGTATCGGGCCGAGTCGCCGCGTTTGTAGTCGGTGTGCGGTGAGCAGCGTTATCGGAACCGGGTTGGGTCGTGCAATGGTCATCGTCGCTCGTATCATACGTTCCGCACCGCGGTAAGTTGCGGCGCGCCCACATTATGCAGCGTGCGCGGTTGCATTGCTAGAAAGCGGGGCCTACAATGTTTTGCGACTGCCGGGACAAATCACGGCGGTCGAACGTGGCCACAATATTCGAGTGTCAGTGAGGAGGAGTCGCCCTGTCGCGGATGGTTGCGCGCCATCCGCGCAGGGCATCCTTGCTTTCTCCGGAGGAGGAAGCGGGGGACCAGGGTTGGACGAGCGGGCCTGCCCGGGCCGCCTGTTCAGCCCTACTTTTTGCGCGCCCGCAGGGCGGTCTACATGTTACGGGAGCAGCGCTAGGATCTGGTCTACGGTCCGCGTCGTGGCCCCACGCCGGCTGAGGATCGCCGCCCGGCCCGCCGTCCCCATCTGCTTGCGCCGGTCCGGATGCCGGAGTAGATCGGACACCGCCGGTGCCAGACCGTCCGGCCCGCTCAGTCGGCGGCAAGCCCCTTCGGAGATGAGCAGGTTCACGGCTTCGGCGAAATTGCCGGTATGCGGCCCAACCAGGATCGCCCGGGCCAGGCCCGCCGCCTCCATCACATCGGACCCGCCCATCGGCACGAGGCTGCGGCCGACGAATACGAGGGTGGCCAGCGCGTAGAACTTCCGCAATTCGCCCATGGTGTCGCCGAGGAACACCGGGCGCGGCTCGGTGACGCCGGCGGGCAGCAGGGGCGCGCCGGTGCTGCGGCGCAGGCAGGCATAGCCGCGCTGCACGATGAGCTGCGCGACTTCGTCGAACCGCTCGGGCTTGCGCGGAATGATCGCCAGTTGCAGGTCGGGGAACTGGGCGTTGAGCTTGGCGTAGGCCTCAAGAATCATGGCCTCTTCGCCGGGGCCGGTGCTACCGCACACCCACAACGGCCGCGTGACGATGATCCCCATGGCCTGGGCCAGCTCGTCCTGGCCGTCGATGTGATCGCTGACATCGGCGGCGTCGTACTTCACCGAGCCGGTGATCTCGACGCGTTCCGGCTCGACGCCCAGCTCGACGAATCGCGCGCGGTACGTGCCGTCCTGAACGCCGACCCAGCGCAGCTTGCGGAACATCCGGCGGGCCAGCCAGCGGACCGCGGGATGATTGAAGCGCCGGACGCTGCGTTCGGCCGTGATGCGGCCGTTGGCGATGATCACGGGGATGTCGCGGGCCGTGGCGAGCTCGATCAGGTTGGGCCAGACCTCCAGCTCCATGAGGACGATGACCGACGGGCGGACGCGCGTGAGCGTCTGGCGGACGGCCCAGGAGAAATCGAGCGGGTAGCGAAAGGTCACCAGGTTGGGGTACAGCGCCCGCGCGCGGTCGCGGCCGGTCTGCGTGGTGCTGCTGATGACGACCACCGTGTCGGGCGAGCGCTGGTGCAGCTCGGCGACGATCGTGCGGGTCGCGTTGACCTCGCCCAGCGAGACCGCGTGGATCCACACGCAGTATGCCGAGACGGGTCGCGCGGGCACCCGGCCGAAGTACTCGCGCAGCGGGACGGATCCCGGTCCGCGCGTCAGCCGGCGATACAGCAGGTACGGGCCGCCGAGCACCAGCGCCAGCAGACCGTACAGCAGATCGAGTAGCAGTGGCATCAACTCTGTCACCCCGGAATCGTCAACTCGGGCTCCTCTGTGCCGGGCGACGGAGGCGGCGCCCGGCGCTGCGGGCCGCTTTCCCCGGCGGCGGCGCGGCCGTAGAATCCATCGCCGTTGCTACAGGAGTCAGTCGTATATGTCCGTACGCTCGAAACGCGCCAACTGGGCTGTCATCATACTCGGTCTGCTGTCCGGCGTCGCGGCCAGCGCGCAAAGTGGCGGCACCTCGCCGACCGAACCGGCCGCGCTGGACCCGGCGCTGGATCGGATCCTGACGCGCCTGGAGGAGCGGGAGGTCGCGGATCTCCACGCGAATCTGGCGTGGCGCCAGGAATACGCGAAAGACCCCGAAGAGGATTGGGTGGTCAAGCGCGGCGAGATCTGGTACCAGAAAGCGCAGCCGGTGGCCAAGTTCATGATCCGCTTCACCGAGAAGGTCTCCGGGACACGGCGGGACAAGCTCGACGAGCAGCACCTGTTCGACGGGTTCTGGTACGTCGAACTGCAGTCGCGCACCAAGACCGTGCAGCGCCATGAAATCCGCCGGCCGAATGACCCCGGCAATCCGTACAAGGTCGGGCAGGGCTACTTCCCGCTGCCGTTCGGACAGAAGAAAGCGGACATTCTGAACGAATTTGACGTTCGCCTGCTGCCCCCGGCGGACAAGGACCCGCCGGGTACGGATCACCTGTTCCTGGTGCCGCGGGCGGGGACGAACACGGGGCAGAGCTACAAGCAGCTTGATTTCTGGGTGGATCGCGCGGGGTTGACGGCCGGGCTGCCCACGAAGGTGCGCGTCGCCAAACTCGATGGCACCGGCAAGGTGGACTCGTACATCACGATCACGTTCACCGACGCACAGCTCAATCAGGGCTTCAGCGGCAGTATCTTCGAGATCAAGGTGCCCCCGGGTTACACCGAAACGATTGAGACGCTGCAGCCGATTGCGCCGCCGCCTCCGCCCGGCACGCCGGGTGGCTCGTGATCGGCTGCTGCGCGGCCGGTGGGTGAATCGCAGCGGAGTCGCATAGAGAGTTGATATGAGCATTCTCGTCGATAAGCAGACGCGGTTGATCTGCCAGGGCATCACCGGCAAGGCGGGGGCGTTTCACACGGCGCAGTGCCTGGAGTATGGCACGCAGATCGTGGGCGGTTGCACGCCCGGGAAGGGCGGCACGAAGTCCGAGCACGGTTTGCCGGTGTTTGATACGTGCCATGCCGCCGTCGATGCGACCGGTGCCGACGCGACGATGATCTTCGTGCCCGCGCCGGCCGCGGCCGAGGCGGCGATGGAAGCGGCGGACGCGGGCATCAAGCTGGTGGTGCTGATCACCGAAGGCATTCCGACGCTCGACATGGTGAAGGCCCGCAAGTACCTGGACGACCAGGGCACACTGCTGATCGGGCCGAACTGCCCGGGCATCATCACGCCGGGCCAGTGCAAGGTCGGGATCATGCCGGGCTACATCCACCAGGCGCCGACGCCGGGCTCGCGCAACGTCGGGATCATCTCGCGCAGCGGCACGCTCACGTATGAGGCGGTGTGGCAGTGCAGCGAGCGCGGATTTGCGCAGACGACCTGCGTCGGCATCGGCGGCGACCCCGTGAAAGGTCTGAATTTCATCGAGCTGCTCGACCTGTTCGAGGCGGATCCCGAGACGCACGCGATCGTCATGATCGGCGAGATCGGCGGGACGGACGAGGAGAAGGCCGCGGCACACATCCGCGCGCGCATCCGCAAGCCCGTGATTGCCTTCATCGCCGGCCAGACCGCGCCGCCCGGCCGGCGGATGGGTCATGCGGGCGCGATCATCTCCGGCGGCGAAGGCACGGCGAAGTCCAAGATCGCGGCGCTGCGCGAAGCGGGCGTGACGGTCAGCGACAGCCCGGCGACGATCGGCGAAGCGGTGGCGAAGGTGTTGTCGTAGCGTCCTTGCCTGGGCCAAGGAAGCCGAGCCGCGTTTGGTGTCGTCCGGCCGAGGACGCGGCGGGCGCGGTGGCCATGGGACGGGCTCCGCAGGGTGAGGCTGGCCGTGGGCATGTCCAGGCGTACTCGCGGAAGAGTCGCACGGCTGGTCGCGGCGCTGATCGTCGCCGCGGTGTACGTGGGGATCGTTTACATTACCGACTTCTCGCTGATTGCCGCGCTGGTCGCAGCCGCGCTGCTGTTGCTGCCCAGCCGGATCCAGTCGCATCGCTGGCGTGACTTCTACCGTGGCCGCCGGCTGCTGGGGCGCGGCGAGTGGGACGCGGCGGCGGCCCATTTCGCGCGTTTTCTCGGGCAGGTTCGCCGGGATCCGACGCGCAAGCGCGTGATCTCGATGCAGTGGGGCGCGCACACGCTGGATATCGAGGCTATGGCTTTGAACAATCTGGGGGTGGCACACCTCAGCGCCGGCCGCCGCGCTGAGGCGCGCGAGGCGTTCCTGGAAGCGTTGGCGGTTGATGCGGAGTATGCCGTACCGTACTACAACTTGGCGCGGGTGGCCGAGCAAACCGGGGACCTGGGGGAAGCCGGGCGACTGTTGGAAGAAGCGCGGCGCCGCGGCTACGACGAGCGCGACAGCCGGAGCCTGATGCAGCGCGTCGCGGGCGCATTTGCACGCGTGGAAGGCGCTGGGATCTCCGTCGCGCCTGGGCAGTGTGTGCACTGCCGGTATGACCTGACGGGCAACACGAGCGGACGCTGCCCTGAGTGTGGGGCGGCGTGCGGAGAGCGGCAGTCTGTCCAACCCCCATAGCCGGGCCGCAGCCGGTTGCCGGCGGGACGGCCAATGCAGGGCCTGCGCCGCGGTTTGACATTCAGGGGCGCGCGCGTATCATCTGTGCCATGAAGCGGCTCTTGCTTGTCATTCCAATCGCCGTTGTGGCCCTGGTCGCGCTGGTTTGGAGCCAGCAGCGCGCGGCGCCGTTCTTTGTCTCGGGGTTCATCGAGTCGCACCAGATCAGGGTGGGCTCGCGGGTCGGCGGGCGCGTGCGGGCGGTGCACGTCGTTGAGGGGCAGCAGGTCGCACGCGGCACGGCGCTCATGGAGTTGGAGCCGTACGACCTCGACGCCCGGTTGGGACAGGCGCGGGCAGCGCTGGCGGCGCAGGAGGCCCGGCTGCAGCGCTTGCGGGCCGGTGCGCGGGCGGAGGAAATCGGGCAGGCCCGTGCGGCCCGCGATCGCGCGCAGGCCGTGGTGGACAAGGCAGTGGCCGGTCCGCGGCCACTGGAACTGAGCATTGCGCGTGACGTCGTCGCGCAGGCGGAGGCGGAGCTGACAAAGGCGCAGAAGGACTTCGCGCGCGTGAAGAAGCTGTTTGACCAGGGCCAGGCCGCCGAGGAAGAAATGGATGAAGTCACTCGCCGGCTCGCGGTGACGGAGGCCAGCGCGGCTCGGGCGCGCGACGAGCTGGGGCTGCTCGAAGAAGGCACCCGGGCTGAAGATGTGGCCGAGGCCCAGGCGCGCCTGGCCGAGGCGGCGCAAACGCTGGCGTTGCTCGAAGCCGGGTCGCGGACCGAGGACATCGCCGAGGCCGAGGCGCAGGTGGCGGCGGCGCAGGCGGCGGTGGCGGTCATCGAGCAGCAGCGCCTCGAGCTGATCGTGACGGCGCCGGTCGAGTGCGTGGTGGAGGCGGTAGACCTGCGGCCGGGCGACCTGGTGGGCGCGAATGCGCCGGTGATTGCTCTCACCGACAGTTCGGAGCTGTGGGTGCGCGCGTTCGTGCCGGAGGACCGGCTGGATTTGCAGCTCGGGCAGAAGCTGGCGGTGCGCGTGGATTCATTTCCGCAGCGCCGCTTCGCGGGCCACATTTCGTATATCTCGCGCGCGGCCGAGTTCACGCCTTCCAACGTGCAGACGCCGGAAGAGCGCAGCAAGCAGGTCTTCCGCGTGAAGGTCGTGCTGGACGAGGGCCGTGACGTACTGCGGGCGGGGATGTCGGCAGACGTGTTCCTGGAGCCGGAACGATGAACGCCGCGGCCGACCGGCCGGTCATCGTCGCCGACGCGCTGACGCGCAAGTTCGGCGAGTTCGTCGCCGTGCATGAAGTCAACTTCGCCGTCCCGCGGGCCGCGATCTACGGGTTCCTGGGGCCGAACGGCAGCGGGAAGTCGACCGTCATCCGCATGCTGTGCGGCGTGCTGCGCCCCTCGGCCGGGCGTGGCAGCGTGCTGGGCTTCGACGTGGCGCACCAGGCGGAAGCCGTCAAACGCCGGATCGGCTACATGTCGCAGAAGTTCAGCCTGTATGCCGACCTGAGCGTCACGGAGAACCTGGAATTCTACGGTCGCATCTACGGGCTGTCGCGCGAGAAGATCCGTGCGCGGATCGCCGAGCTGTTCGCGCTGTGCGGCATCGGGCCGTTCGCGCGGCAGATCGCGGGCACGCTGTCGGGCGGCTGGAAGCAGCGCCTCGCGCTCGCCTGTGCGCTGGTTCACGAGCCCGACGTGCTGTTCCTCGACGAGCCCACCGCCGGTATCGATCCGGTCGCGCGCCGCGAGCTGTGGGACCTGCTCTTTGAGCTGTCCGGCCGGGGTGCGACGCTCTTTGTCACGACGCACTACATGGACGAGGCGGAGCGCTGCACGCACGTGGGCTACATCTACATGTCGCGGTTGATCGTCGGCGGCAGACCGGCGGAGCTGAAGCAGCTCGCGGACGTGACCCCGGCGGGGACGCGCCGGCTTGAGCTGATTTGTCAGCAGCCCACGGTCGTGCTGCCGCGCATCCGGGCGGTGCCGAGTGTGCACGACGCGACGCTCGTCGGCGACACGGTACACGTCCTCGTGGGCAACGAAGCTTCGGATGCCCAGCTCGTTGCGGCCACGGGGCAAGCACGCGCGGCCGTGGAGCTGCGGTCGATCGCGCCCACGCTCGAGGACGTCTTCGTCACGCTGAGCCGGCAGGAAGCCCGGCGGAGGGCGTCGTGAACGGCTTTGTCGCGATCCTGCTCAAGGAGTTCGCGCATATCCGCCGCGAGCCGCTCACGCTGTTCTTCGCCTTCGTCATCCCGGTGTTCCAGCTCACGGTTTTCGGCTATGCAATTCAGACGACGATCGACGACATCCCGAGCGTGGTCTACAACCTCGACGGGCGCAGCGACAGTCGCGAGCTGATCGCGGCGTTTGCGAACTCGCGCAAGTTCAAGATCGTCGGCGACGTCCACGACGAGGATGCCTTCGATTATGCGCTCGCGTCGGGCCAGGCCAAGGTTGGGATCCGGATTCCGCCGGACTATACCGACTGCCTCCTGCGCGGTCAGCAGGCCTTGGTACAGGTGCTGATCGACGGCAGCGACTCGCAGATCGCGACGACGGCGCAGAACGGTGCGGCCCTGCTGGGTCTGAACATGTCGCTGCGGCGTGGGACGGCCTTCGCGGAGAACCTGCAACTGGCGGCGGCGCGCGATCCCAGCGGGCGGATGGCGCTGCCGATCGAGATTCGTCCCCGCCTGCTGTACAACCCGGACCTGCGCAGCTCGCACTTCTTCGTTCCCGGGTTAATCGGCATCATCATGCAACTGGTGACGCTGTTCCTGACGTCGTTCGCGGTCGTGCGCGAGCGCGAACTGGGCACGCTGGAGCAGCTCTTCGTCACACCCGTCGGGCGGGCCGGGCTCATGCTGGGCAAGCTGGTGCCCTACGCGTTGATCGGCATCATCGAGACGCTGATCGTACTGTGCGTGATGGTCTTCGTGTTCGCTGTGCCGATCCGCGGTGACCTGCTGCTCTTGCTGGTGCTGTCGCTGCTGTTCCTGGTCACGGCACTGGGCCTGGGGTTGCTGGTCTCCACGCTGGCGCGCACGCAGCTCCAGGCAATTCAGTTCGCGTTCATCATCATGCTGCCGTCGATCCTGCTGTCGGGCTTCGTGTTTCCGCGGCAAGCCATGCCGGCGCCGATCTACTGGATCAGTTTCGTGATTCCAGTGACGTACTTCATCGAAATCCTGCGCGGCATCATCCTGCGTTCGGCCAGCCTCGCCGACCTGTGGACGCACGTGCTGGGTCTGCTGGTCTGCAGCTCCGTCATCCTGACCGTGAGCGTGGCACGCTTCCAGAAGCACCTCGACTAGGACGACACAGTTCCGGCGGTCCGGTTTCTTGTAATCAAGGGGTCGGTCGTTAAACTGGCGCTATGCGAAAGAACTACATCCTGGACGCGAATATTCTTATTCACGATCCACACTCGATATTCCAGTTCGCCGACAACACCGTCATCATCCCCGTCGGCGTCATCAGCGAGCTCGACCGCTTCAAGAAGGAACCCACCGACCGCGGCTTCAGCGCCCGCGCCGTCGTTCGCCTGCTCGACGGCCTGCGGAACGGGCAGAGCCTGGCGACCGGCGTGCAGTTGGACAATGGCGGCCGGCTCCGCGTCTACTGCGAGCCGGACCGGGTACTCGAGGGCAGCACCGGACCGGCAGACCTCGAGATTCTCCGCGTCGCGCGTTCCGTTCATGAGGCGGAACCGGGCACGCCGGTCGTCATCGTCACGAAGGACATCAACCTCCGGATACGCGCGGATGCCGCCGGCCTGCGCGCTGAGGATTACGAATCCGATCACGTCCTGCTGACCGACGTGCCCACCGGTGATGAGGAAATGACGGTTACGCCGGAGCAGATGGAAGCGTTTCGGCGTGATGGGCGGCTCGCGCTGCCGGGCACGACGCTGCAGCCGAATGAATATCTGTTGCTGCGGGTGGCTGGCGGCGAGAAGGGGACCGCGCTGGCGCGCAAGGACCCGAGCGCAGAACAGATCGTGGCCCTCCATGATCCGTCAGGTGGGCTATGGGGGGTGCGTCCGCGGAACAAGGAGCAGTATTACGCCATCGACGCCCTGGTAAATGACGACATTTGCCTTGTGTCGCTGATGGGCAAGGCCGGCACCGGCAAGACGCTGCTCGCGCTCGCGGCGGCGATGCATCTCGCATTCAAGAAGAAGTTGTATCGCGGCATCCTGGTGTGCCGGCCGATCGTCCCGGTGGGGCGTGACCTGGGGTATCTACCGGGGGACATCGGGAGCAAGCTGGCGCCGTGGATGAAACCGGTCACGGATACGATCGAGTTTTTGCTGGATGTGGGCGGCCCGATGAAGGGGCATGCAGATGCCGCCAGCCTGACGCGCGCCGGGCTGATTGAGATACAACCGCTTACGTACATCCGCGGGCGCAACATCGCGAAGCGTTTTGTGGTGATCGATGAGGCACAGAACCTGACGCCGCTGGAAATCAAGACGGTGATCACGCGTATCGGCCAGGCTGCCAAGATCGTGCTGACGGGTGATCCGTGGCAGATCGACAATCCGTACGTCGATCGCAACAGCAACGGTTTCACTTACCTGATCAACCGGTTTGCGCATGAAGCGGTTGCGGCACATGTCGAGTTGCGGAAGGGAGAGCGGAGCACACTGGCGGAATTAGCGGCGAATCTGCTGTGATTTCGCGGTGGACAACACGGTGCACACTCCGTGCACAACTTGTTGAGGACGTCGTTTTAGCGAAAGAATTTGTGCGCGCGCTGGCGATTCCTAGCGCAATTCTTGCAAGCACTTACTGGTTATCAGCCGTTCGTAAGTTGCAATTCACAGGGTGTCACGACGCCGTGCGCGCGGCTTTTTGTTGACGCAAAACGAGGTCCGTGCTATATTTACTGTGCGACGTTGAGGTCGCGAGATGCTCGGCACCTCAGGCGTATCCCGAGCGACTCCGGTAGAGCGAGGCAGGGCCACTC
This sequence comes from Phycisphaerae bacterium, assembly GCA_017999985.1. Classification (NCBI taxonomy): domain Bacteria; kingdom Pseudomonadati; phylum Planctomycetota; class Phycisphaerae; species Phycisphaerae bacterium. Next base: position 90,560 of record JAGNKU010000015.1, read on the forward strand.
AAAGCGCGTCGGCGGCCGGCAGCAATGTGCGGCGCGGCGCAAGGTGAATCGAATAGCCCGGGTGGCTGCTCGCTTGAACGTTCGGGATCGTGCTGGTGCGAGAACCCTAGAAGGGTTGTCCCGTCCGTCCCCTGGCTTGCCGGGGAGTCGGGTGGGGCCAAGCGGGAGTCCGCGAGACTCCGGGGCGCCGGCCGGGTCGGCTGCGAGGCCGGAACGGCGAAGCGCGTGGGAGGAGTCCGGGCGAAATCCCGGGCAAGGTTCCCGCCGGCATACCCTAGAAGGGCGAAGCCCAAGGGAGCATCCAGCGGTCGGCGTACTAATCCTGCGTCGGTCGCCAGGGACTCTCGGAAGGGGCAAAGCCCAGAAACCGGGGCCTGTTGGGCCGGCCCATCGCTTCGGCGGCGGGAGCACCGACTGGTCAAACGGTATGTGGGTCCTTCCATGCGGAAACGCGTGGGATACCTTCCGCGAGGAGAAAGCTCCGAAGGGCGAATCCCAAGAGCGCCGCCGGCGCGAAAGAAAGCCGGCACGGGCTCGGAGGGAGTAAGCCGCCGAGAGGGTAACCAAACCCTGAGGGCGGAACGTAGCGGGCGCCGGCAACGCCCGCGGACAGTGGACCTCCGAACCTTCGAGTGCTGCAGGGAGCAGAAGCCCATGAGAGGAGCTTGCCGGCTGCGGCTGGCGGGCTAGGTTGTGTTGGGCAAGACTCTGGAGGAAGGCGAAACTCGAAGAGAGGGTGCACTGGTCGCTTAACGTGGTCAGCGCGGCCCGGTGAAGGAAAACCACACAGCCGAGGAAACGGCCAACGGCAAAGTGGGATCGCGAAACCAATAACCGCGATACTTCGGCGGGCTCAGAACTCTGAACGAGCAGCTAATTCCGAGAGGACGCAGCGGCGGCGGCAACGTCCCGCAGCGAGCAACGCAACCGAATACTCTGAAGGGCAGCACGAGCACCCCCCGGCCTCACGTCGCGTTTTTCATGCGCCCTGGTCGCGGAACCCACGCCGATCGCATCTACCCCACGCCATCGAGCTGCGCGGACAAGAAGCGCGCTGCCAGGGTGGCCAGCATTGCCGCAGAACGGCATAATGGCCCCGTGGGCGTCCTCTTACGCGCCAATTCAACCTCCATTGAATGCAACGAGGAGTCATAATGACCGACCCGCGCATCACGAAGCTGGCCAATGTGCTCGTCAACTACTCCTGTGCCGTCAAGCCCGGCGACAAGATCCTGATCGAAGCCATCGATGTTCCGCATGAGTTCGCGATTGAATGCGTGCGGCTCGCGCGCGCGGCCGGCGCCGACCCGCTCGTGATGCTCAAGAGCAACCGGATCAATCGCGCCCTGATGAACGCCGCCACGGAGTTGCAATTCGGCCTGATGGCCGACATCGAGCGGCACCAGATGGAGAGCGTGCAGTGCTACATCGGGGCACGCGGCAACGAAAACGTCTCGGAGCTGTCCGACGTGCCGGCCGAGAAGCAGAAGGTTTACGAGCGCACGGTCTGGAAACGCGTCCACCTGGAGGTGCGCGTGCCGAAGACGCGCTGGGTCGTGCTGCGCTGGCCGCACCCGAGCATGGCCCAGCTCGCCGGCCTGTCGACCGAGGGGTTCGAGGACTTCTATTTCGACGTGTGCACGATGGACTACGCGCGCATGGGCTGCGCGATGCAGGCGCTGAAGCAGCGCATGGAGGCGACCGACGTCGTCCGCCTGAAAGGCCCGCGCGACACGGACCTGACCTTCTCGATCAAGGGTATCCCGGCGATTCCCTGCGACGGCAAGCTCAACATTCCCGACGGCGAGGTCTTCACCGCGCCCGTCCGCGACAGCATCAACGGCGTCATTCATTTCAATGCACCGACGCTCTACCGCGGCGAGACGCACGAGAACATCCGTCTCGTCTTCAAGCAGGGCAAGGTCGTCGAGGCCACCAGCTCGAACACGACGAAGCTGAACGAAGTACTCGATGCCGACGAGGGCGCGCGCTACGTCGGCGAATTCGCGATTGGTCTGAACCCGTACATCACCAGGCCGATGAAGGACATTCTGTTTGACGAGAAGATCGCGGGCAGCATACATCTGACGCCGGGCAATTCGTACGACGAGGCCCCGAACGGCAACAAGAGTGAAATCCACTGGGACATGGTGCTGATCCAGACGCCGGAGCGCGGCGGCGGCGAGATGTACTTCGACGGCGAGCTGGTACGCCGCGACGGGCTGTTCGTCACGCCGGATCTGCAGGGGCTCAATCCTGACGCACTAAAGTGAACTCACGGTGACGGACCTTGAGCGGGAGAATAGCGCGCCCGCCGTGTTGCCGGAAGACTCGCCGGCCCGCTGTCGCGCGTGCATGTACCCGCTCCGCGGATTGACGGAGCCGCGTTGCCCGGAGTGCGGGAGGGGCTTCGATCCGGCGGACCCGCGCACCATGTACCTGGGGCGCGTGCCGGGCTGGTTCGCGCAGCGGCTGCTGCGACCGCCGGGCTGGCCGATGCTGGCCTGCCTGACGCTGCTCGCCCTGCTTACGCTCGTGAGTGTGAGTGTGCCCGGCGGCTATTCTTTGTTCGATTTGTTGGCTTACTTTGGCCTAGCCGTGTTGGGCCTCGTGTGGCTGATGCGGCTTGTGCTCGCGATAGCGGCGGCCGTGTATTACCGTCACGCAATGGTGCGTGCCTGGCGCTGGGCGGTTGTTCCGGTTGCCATTGCGGTTGTCATCGTGCTGGTACGCGCCCGCGTGCCGTTGCGTCTGCGGTTCGAGTTATCGCGCGGTGCGCTGGACCGCCTGGCGGCTCGCGTCGTCAGCGGAACGGTCGACCCGAACGATGTCGCTGGGCACTGGGTCGGCACGTATCCTGTCGAGCGGGTTGAGCGACTGCCGGGCGGCATGCGCTTCCTCGTCCGCGGCACGGGCTTTTTGCACACCGGGGGCTTCGCGTATTCGCCCGGGCAGGCTCCGCCGGTCGTCGGGGAGGACTACTACGACCACATCGCCGGGCCGTGGTACGCGTGGATCGAAGGCTTTTAGCCGCTGCTGCGGCCGTCATGTTGAAGGATCGAAGTGCGCTTAACAGGATTCTCTCGTCCATTTAGCGCGCGCGGCATTCAGCCTTAACACTCGGGGGTGACACCGCACACAACGACGCGGACGTGTTGCCGCGGTGGGGTGTTCGCCGTGAAGCCACGGTGGGTTCCCTGCCGGCCACGGCCGGACCGCCGCAAGGACAGCGATCGAATCGTAAATTCACACGATAGCGCGGCGTGTTCTAACCATTGGGGGCTACAAAGGCGGCTCAGCCCGGGAGCCAGAGTGGAGGCCAGCGAGATGGATGCTCAGAGGTCACGCGACGGACGCAGGACGGGAAAGCGGCACGGTTTCACGCTCATCGAACTGCTCGTGGTGGTGGCGATCATCGCCCTCTTGATCTCAATTCTGCTGCCATCGCTCAGCGGCGCGCGCAAGCAGGCGCGGGCCGTGAAATGCGCGGCCAACATGCGCGACGTGGGGATCGCTTTTGCGGGCTACCTCACCGACAACGGCGGGATCTACCCGCCGGCGTACGTCTACCCCCACGACACCGATGGCGCCTGGTCGCCGACGCTGCAGACGCAGGCCCATCCCTACGGCTACTCGCACTGGTCGTGGTTCCTCTACAACCGCGGCGCTGTGAAGGAAAGCTTGTTCACCTGCCCGGATATTCCCAACGGCGGCGCGCCCCGGACGAACCCCGGCGCGGAAGCCGCCGACTGGGAGAGCGGGCAGTCGGACCAAGACGGCGGCGGGCCGCCCGGCGCGATCACCGACAAGCAGGCCCGCCGGATGGCGTATACGGCGAATGCGGCGATCGTCCCGCGCAACAAGTTCACGGCGACGCTGTCCGGCAACCAGGAGCGCCGCAATCAATGCGTCAACGAGAGCCGCATCAAGGGCGGCCGCAGCGTGGTTCTGGCCACCGAGCTGAACAAGAACTGGAAGTTGTCCGCGGTGCAGGAGGGCGGCGGCTTCCTGAGCAAGAGCCACCGGCCGGTTTCCGCGTTCTGGAACATCGGCAGCGGCGCGGACGAATACGACGCCTCCGTGGCGGGCGGGTTTACGTACGGCAAGCCCGGCGTCGTTAACTACGGGCTGTTGCCGACGGCGGCGCTGGAAGACATGTACGGCGTCATCGACGGCGTTGGTGGCCCAGAGATCAACGCGGTCGGGCGCCATCACCCGGGCGGAGATGCACTGGGCGGCACCACGAATTTCCTGTTCACCGACGGCAGCGTGGCCCGGCGCACGATCCTGGAGACGATGAAGCGGCGTGAATGGGGCCTGGCCTACTACAGCCTGACCGGCTCGAACACTGAAGTCCTGATCGGTCAGTAAGTCCGCGGCGCCCGACCAGACCCACGCTGGCTGCACACAACGCAACACGGGACAGGCTGTGTCGCGCCAGGAACCGTGTCGCCAAACGCAGGCCCGGCTTGAAGCGTCGAATGCACCGGAGACTCCCGGAGGGCAGGAAGCAGCGTTGTGCACGATGCAAGTGAATGTCAGCAAGACCAAAGCGAGATCCAGCAAGAACGCGACGACGAAGGAGGAATCAGAGTATGAGAAGCATGCGTAGCATCGTTTGCAGCGCCATGTGCGCGCTTGTAGTGCTCACGTCGGCCGCGCTGGCCGACCCGATGCAGGTCAACATCAGCGGCGCGACGCTGTTCAGGGACTTCTTCACCAAGCCGGCGTCGACCAACGACTACATCAATGTCGATAGCGACCAGATCCTGGCGGACGTCACCAGCCCATACGTTTTCGACGACTGCCAGGCGGCGCCGTTCGCAGGCTACCACATGTATCCTTGCGACTTCGCGTCGTATGTCGATCAACTGGCCCCGGCGTTCGATCCCGCGGGGAGTTGTGTCTTTCCGGCGAGCACGGTGTGGATTGTCAACGCGCGCGGCGTCGGCTCCGGCAACGGCCTGGCGGAACTGCGTGACTTCGCGCTCAAGGGGTTGATCCCGCAAACGACGCCGTCGGACTACGGTTTTATCAACACGGTGAAGTACGCCGACACGGGTGTCGGCTGCGTCAGCATCGCGGGCTGCGGCGAGACGCACCCGAACTGCACGCCGCTTCTATATGCCCAGACGTCGATCGACATTGCCGTCATGGACGTGCCGACGACCTGGTTTGTGACGCAACCGGGGACACCGGCATACGATCGCAAGCCGACCGAGGCGGGCTATGGGCTGAATCCGACCACTTCATGGGCGTGTTGCGGCGCGACCAGCAGCAACAAGCTCAAGAGCCTGTGCGACAGTACAAATCCGAGCCTGTGCCTCAACCTCAATACGGCGAGCCCGGACGCGCTCACCGTCTTTGATACGCCGATTGCCTGGGTGCCTATTGCGTTCATCGCCAACCCCGGCGCCATTCAGAGCGATACGGCCTGCCCGCCCCACGGCTGCATCCAGGAAAGTGAGCTGAAGCACCTGTTCCTGACGGGCCGCATGCCGACCGGTGAGAACCTCGTCGCCCTGGCGCGCGATGCCGGCTCCGGTACCCGCAACGGCGCGATGAACAGCCTGTGCATCGACCCGAGCTGGGGCCGCGGTGACAACTGCGGCGCCAAGCATGAGAACGGCAAGCTGACGCTGCTGGGGCCGCACTTCCGCGTGGGCAACGCGGGCGGGTCGGGCATTATGGAAGACGTCGTAAAGAACAGCCGGTTGGCGATCGGCTACACGGGCCTCGCGGGCAGCAGCCGCGCGGTCGGCGACGCTATCGCGGGCAAGTATGAGATCCTCGGCCTGGTCTTCGACGAGCGCGGCGGCACGCAATGTGTGCGTCCGACGATTCAGAACGTGCTCTACAACTGCGACGTGAACAGCGGCTATCCGATCGGCGGCGATGAGACCTTTGCAACGGTCGGGGATCCGCTGGAAACGGACCCCAGTAGCCCGGCGTACATGAGCAACCAGGCGGCGGCCGATTACCTGCAGAACATCCTGGCCAGCATCGCCGCAACCGAGGCGGTGCCCGGCGGCTCGGACAGCTACTTCATGCCGGGCGAACTGCTCGCGAAGGACTACTTCCTTCGTCCGGCATTGACCTGCCTACCGCAGGCGACAGATCCGTGCAGTCTCCAGACGAACCCTGGTCTGTTGCCGACCCTGCGACAGTGGACACTGCAGAACAATGGTCTGGGCGTCGGCGGCGACTGCCCAACGTACGGCGCGTACAGCAACATGTATGTACGCCCGGTGCGCGCCAAGGCCAGCGACTACACGCTGCCGGATTTCAATCCCCCCGGACTGGTGTGGCCAAAGGCCGGCGACGCCGATTTCCGCGGTTGTGATTGCAACTACCCGCCGGACGGCCGCTACAGCGATGGCGGCGATGGTAGCAGCTATCGCAATCTCGGCGGCACGACGGTCGCCAGTCCGCTCCCGCAGCCGAACCGGCTGGCGGGTGATTTCAACCAGGATGGTCAGCGCAACATCAACGACATCCCAGCCATGATGGCTGCGATCTACGACCGCTACGTGCTGGATCCCCTGTGGGATGGCAGTGACCCAAACGCGGTGACCCCGAACGCCAGTGGCCAGGGCTTCCCCTGGACGACGTATCGCGCAGCGGTCCCGTCGGCCGCGACCACGCTGTGCCTCGACATCATCGGCGACTTCAATGGCGACGGCAATTTTGACTGCCGCGACGTGCGGTATTTCTGCGACGGTCTGGCGCTCGTCAGCGGCGACAGCTGCGGCCTGCACCGCTGGGACGCATTCGTGGCGGTTGATGACGCCTGGTTCGCGCTCACCGGCGACGACAATTTCTTCAACACGACGATCTACGATTGCGGCGGCCACGTGCGTCCGTGGGTGCGCGGCGCGTCCGCCGCCGATGTCGCGGGCATGCCGTACACCGCCCCAGGGGCCACACCGGGCGGATATGACTGTGCCGTGAACTGCGACGATGCCGAGTACATCGACATGAACTTCGGCGACTGGCTGAACCTCAGCGACGCCGTCGCGATCGACCTGAGCAGCGATCTGACGAACGATCGGCGCGTGGATTGCGACGATCTCGCTCGGATCGAGACGCTGATGGGTTGCGCCTGTCCGGGCGTACAGAACTGTGGCGCCTGCGTGGGCGATCTGAACTGCGACGGGCAGGTGAGCTTCGCGGACATCAACCCGTTTGTGCTCTACCTGTCGAACAACGCGACGTGGGTGAGCACCTACGCCGGCTGCAATCCACAGAACGGTGACGTCAACGAAGATGGCGCCTACCCGGCGTTCAGCGACATTAATCCGTTCGTGTCGCTGCTCAGCACGAGCGCACTGCCGATCCAGTGCAATTAGCTTCCACTCGCGGCACGCGGCTGCCTTGATCCCACGGCCGCGCTGACCGCCGTCCGGCCGAATCTTTGCGCTGGCGCAGCAACCGTCGCGCGACTTATGGCGGCAACCGAATGGCACGGAAGGTCTTGCGGGACTGGTCGCGGAGGTATTTCTGCTCACAAGTGCGATCATCCGCATCGTATTCAACTGGGTCGATGCAGTCACTGGGGCCGGTGACTGCAACCCGGATGCTGCCGTCATCACTGAGGATGAGCACGTCATCGCGAGTAGCGAACGGGACGAGGGCCTCCGGCTTGAAGCTCGGCAGATCGACGTGGATGGTCTGGACGAGTGTCGGCGGTTCAATGGGATCGCCAGACCAGCGGTAGAGCGCGAAATCACCCCCTTCGTCGGTGCCGCCGGCGATCAGTAGAAACGCCTTGCGTCGGGGGCAGTACTCCATGCTGCGCAGGCCCCTGTCATGCAGGTCCCAGAGCAGCGGCCTGCCGAATTGCGGGGTCTGCGACCGCTCAAGAACGTCCGCAGCGTTGTTCAAAGGGATGACGATGGCGCGCTTGGACGACGGGCCGACGAGCAGGGGATTGCGAAACCCGATGTAGAGCGTGTTGCCGTCGGCCGAGGCAGCGAGGGCTTCAATGTTGAGGCCGGCTTTCTTGGGGGCGAGTCTCTCGCGTTCCTTCTTGGACAAGCGCTCGCCGAAGCGCGTGGCCTCGTCTAGGGCGAGTTTTCGGCCAAGGGGCGTCGTCAGCAGCGTTTGGACAAGTGTCAGGCACGGTCGGCCGACAGGTCGAAGCGACAGGTCATCGCCCTGGATTTCGAGCTGCGTGGCGAACAAGCGATAGCGATTGGGCCGCAGCTTGCCGTCCTTGTTGCGGCCGTGGGAGGTGATCCAGTAGATGCGGTCGCCGGCGCGGGCGGCGCCTTCGATGTCCGCCTCGGGATGCCCGGCTTCGACGGCTAGATGCGCGCTGAGGTCAAACGCGCGGCTCGGCGTCGCGCGATCCACGAATCGGTACACGCGCAGTGTGTTGTTCTCGTCGTCGGCGACAACCAGCGAATCGTCGGTCAACGCGACGGCGGCGGAAGCATCGCATGAGCCGCGAAACAGAAGTGGCTCGGTGAGCACGCCTGGCGCGGTCGTGACCTGGGGGAATGAAGCCCCGGCGAACAGCAGCAAGACCAACGCAGACCAACCGATTCGCATCTCGATCGTCTTCGGCGCGCAGTAGGCGACAGGTCGCCTGAGCTCGCAGTGTGTGCCGCAACACGCCAGATCGTCAAGCGTATTGACATCACCGTCCGCTCAGGGTCGCGGGAGGGTTGTAGTCTGCCGCCGCAGGGTCCTGCGACAGGGTGCGTTTGTGTGTCTCGGGTCCTTGTCCAGACCCCGCGCGCTGCGCGCGACCGCCTCGGGTGGTGGGCAGGGTGGATGGGAGGCTGCGCAACCCCATGACGGTTCAATGATTCAACCGGAGGGAAGCGTCCGATAACACCCCGGCGATTCCTGTCGCTTAACGGTCGATTTGCCTGCCGTGGCTGCTCACTGGCCGGTTAGAATGGTAGCCGGTGCCACGTTCCTTGTGCGCTGATGGTCTCACAACCAGGAGGTCGCGAGCAATGTCGTCTTGGCAGAGGATGCTTGGGGTCGCTCTCGGTGTGCTCGTGTTGTCGTGTGTCGCATGGGGCCAGGAGGATGACACCGTCGTGCGCTACGACCAGCACAAACTGGTCCGCGTCTACACGACCACGACCGAGCAGGTGGCCCAACTGCGCGACCTGCGGGCGCTGCTGATGAGTGACGCGGAAGGGCCCGGCCTCGTGGACTACGTCATCCCGCCCGAGTCCATGCCGGGCCTGCAGGCCCTGGGCGTGCCGTTCAAGGTGCTCAACGACAACATTCAAAAGGACATCGATGCCGAGCGCGAGCGCCTGGCGCGTGCGCCGGCGGTCGACGAGCGCGACCCGGCGTGGTTCAGTGACTACAAGAACCTCGACGCGGTCAATGCCAAGCTCAACGCCATGGTTGCTGACCGGCCCGACCTCGTTTCATTGATCGACGTCGGCACCACGCTGCAGGGCCGCCACATCTACGGCGTCCGGATCAGCGGGCCGGGCACGAACAAGCCCGCCATCCTGTTCAACGGCTGCCACCACGCCCGCGAATGGATCTCGGTGATGGTGCCCATGTGGATCGCGGACAAGCTCGTCTATACGTACGAAACTGATCCCACGATCCAGTCCCTGGTCAATCGCGTCGAGTTCTTCGTCATCCCCGTCGTCAATCTCGACGGGTACGTGTACTGCTGGACGAACAATCGACTCTGGCGGAAGAACCGGCGCCTCAACAGCGGCGGCTGCTACGGGGTGGATGACAATCGCAACTACGCGACCGGCTGGGGCGGGGGCGGTTCCAGCAGCGACCCTTGCAGTGACTTGTATCGCGGCACGGCGGCGTTTTCCGAGCCGGAGACCGCGGCCATGCGCGACTTCACGATTGCCAACCCGCAGATCGTCGTGACGCAGAGCTATCACAGCTACTCCCAACTCATCATGTCACCGTACGGCTACACCAGCGCCCTGCCGCCCGAGCCGGACCAGTCGCTGTTCATGGAGCTCAACGAGGGGCAGCACGACCTGATCAAGGCGGTGCACGGCATGGAGTACGGCTACGGGCCGATCTACTCGACGATCTACCAGGCGAGCGGTGGCGACGTCGACTGGTACTACGCGACGCAGGGCATCTTCTCGTTCACCATCGAGCTGCGCGATACCGGCACCTACCAGTTCGAGCTTCCGCCGGAGCAGATCATTCCGACTTGCGAGGAGAACTTCCCGGCGGCGGTGTATCTCGCGGAATGGGCCGCCAGCCCCGTGAAGATCGGCTTCCCGAATGGGCTGCCGACGCGTCTCACACCGGACACGCCGGAGACGGTGCCGGTACGCATCGTGGCGGTGGGGGCGACGCTCGACACGGCTTCGCCGCGCTTGTTCACGCGCGTCGGCAGCAGCGGCGCGTTCACGGAGTACACACTGACGTCGCTCGGCAGCGGTCTGTATGAGGCGACGCTGCCGGCGACGACGTGCGGTCTCACACGGTACTACTACTTGTCGGCCGCGACGACGACCGGCATCGTGAACTACTCGCCGGCGGATGCACCAGAGACGACGTACAATGCGGCGGCGGAGCCGATCGTCACGATTTACAGCGCGAACATGGACAGCAACCCGGGCTGGACGAAATCGCCCAACACGGCGGCGAACCAGTGGGCCTGGGGTGATCCGACCGGCGGCGGCGGCGAGTACGGCTCCAACGATCCCAACGTCGGCTTCACCGGCACGAACGTCGTCGGCTACAACCTCGCCGGCGACTACGCCAACAACCTGGCCGAGATGAGCATCACCACGCCGGCGATCGACTGCTCCGGGGTGACGGGGCCGCGGTTGGGATTCTATCGCTGGCTCGGCGTCGAGCAGCCGTTGTACGATCACGCTTACCTGCGGATCAGCACCAACGGTCTTGCCTGGACCAACTTGTGGCAAAACACGGCGACGGTGGACGACGGGGCGTGGGTGTACCAGGAGTTCGACATTTCCGCGCAGGCCAACAACCAGGCGACCGTGTACCTTCGCTGGACGATGGGTACGACCGACGGTGGTTGGCGCTATTGCGGCTGGAACGTCGACGATGTGCAGATCTGGGCGGCCGACCCGTCCGGCTGCCCGGAGTTGCTAGGCGATCTCAATTGCGACGGCGTCGTGGGCTTCGGCGATATCAACCCGTTCGTGCTCGCGCTGGCCAACCCAGATACGTACACTGCGATGTATCCGGATTGCGATATCAACCTGGCGGATGTCAACGACGACGGCACGGTTAGCTTCGGCGACATCAACCCGTTCGTGGCGCTGCTGACGGCACAGTAGCCTGCGCGGGTCGGAACGGGCCCTCGGCGTTAGGGCGCGCGCGAACGCAGCGGTCCGAACCTGGGGTGGCGGTGCCGGGCCCGGTGGCACCGGCGTCTGCCCGGCCGGGGTATAGCGCGCCCACGGTCTGGCTGCGCCTGACCGTGCCACGCTTCTATCCATTCTTGTGCGCAACCCGTATACTCCGCGTCGATTCCGGGCCACGTCGGGCCCGACAGCGAGGGACACTCGATGCGGAACGTGCTGGTCACCGGCGGCGCGGGGTTCATTGGCTCGAATTTCGTCCGCTGCCTGCTGGAGCAGGACAAGCAGGTGCGTGTCGTCAACCTGGATGCACTGACGTACGCCGGCAGCCTTGAGAACCTGCGTGACCTCCCCGACGCCACGCGGCACACCTTCGTGCAGGGCAGCATCTGCGATCGCCCGCTGGTCGACCGTCTGCTGCGCGAGCACGACATCGACACGGTCGTACACTTCGCGGCCGAATCCCACGTTGACCGTTCCATCACCGGCCCCGCGGCGTTCATCGAGACCAACATCACTGGGACCTTCACACTACTCGAGGCGGTGCGCCAGCACTGGCTGGGCGGACAGCACAGTGCCGACGGCGTGCGCTTCCACCACGTCTCGACGGACGAGGTGTTCGGCTCGCTCGGGCCCGGCGATCCCGCGTTCCGCGAGACGACGGCCTACGATCCGCACTCGCCGTATTCCGCGTCCAAGGCCGCGAGCGACCATCTGGTGCGGGCGTACTTTCACACTTACGGCCTGCCGGTGACGATCAGCAATTGCTCGAACAACTATGGCCCATACCAGTTCCCGGAGAAGCTCATTCCGCTGATGATCCTGAACGCGCTCGGTGGCAAGCCGCTGCCGGTGTACGGCGACGGCCAGCAGGTGCGTGACTGGCTCCACGTGCTCGACCACTGCGCGGCGATCCTGCGCGTGCTGCGGTCGGGCCGGCCGGGCGAGACGTACAACATCGGCGGCGACAATCAGCCGGCGAACCTGGAGATCGTGCACGAGATCTGTGCCCTGCTCGACGCGCGTTTTCCCAATGCGCCGCACCGCCCGCATGCGCAGCTCATCCAGTTCGTCAAGGACCGGCCGGGACACGACCGCCGCTACGCGATGGACACGAGCAAGATCCGCCGCGAACTCGGCTGGACGCCGCGGTTCACGCTGGCCGAGGGACTGCGGCAGACGATCGACTGGTACGTCGGGCATGCGGACTGGCTGACGGCGATTCATTCACAGGGCGACTATCAATCCTGGATCACGCAGAACTACGCGCAGCGAGGGTAGGTGGCGATGAAGGGCATTATCCTGGCGGGCGGTCGTGGGACGCGGCTGTTTCCGCTGACGCGCGCCGTCAGCAAGCAACTGCTGCCGGTCTACAACAAGCCGATGGTCTACTACCCTCTGTCGGTGTTGATGTTCGCCAGCATCCGCGAGATCCTGATCATCAGCACGCCGGAGGACTTGCCGCTGTATCGCCGGCTGCTGCGCGATGGCCGGCAGTGGGGGCTGCACTTCGAGTATGTCGCGCAGACGCACCCGCGCGGACTGGCGGATGCATTTCGCATCGGCCGCGACTTCGTGAATGACGAACCGGCGGCGCTCGTGCTGGGCGATAATATCTTCTATGGCACGGGCCTGCTGGACACGCTGCGCCGGGCGGCGTCCGTTACCGAAGGCGCGGTGATCTTCGCCTATCCGGTGCGCGATCCGGAGCGGTTCGGCGTTGTCGAGTTCGACGAGTCGCGCCGCGCGATCAGCCTGGTCGAGAAGCCCAAGCAGCCGCGCAGCAACTTCGCGGTCCCGGGCATGTACTTCTATGACCGCAAGGTCTGCCGGCTGGCGGCCGAATTGCAGCCGTCGCCGCGGGGCGAGCTTGAAATCACGGATCTGAACCGGATGTACCTCGAGCGGGGCGAGCTGCGCGTGGAGGTTTTCGGCCGCGGGACGGCGTGGCTCGACGCGGGGACGCACGAGTCGCTGTTGCAGGCGTCGAATTTCGTGCAGGCGGTCGAGGAGCGGCAGGGGCTGATGATCGCATGCCCCGAGGAAATCGCGTATCGGATGGGCTTCATCACGCTGCCACATCTCACCGCGCTGATTGACGAGCTTTCCGACAGCTACGCTGACTATCTCCGCTATCTCGTGCGTACCGCGAGCCATTGAGGGATCAACGGGGTCGGGGTTCACTTCCGCAGCCGCGCGCGATGCCGCGTCAGGACGGGAAACCAGACGGCGGAGCTCAGAGACGCAGAACGGCGGTCGCGGATGGCGCGCGTGCGCTTCGGATCACGGCGACGCGGGACTCTGGTCTTCGGGCGCGGCTGGCGTTTCGCCCTCGCGCGCGAAACCCTCGTGCGGCGGCTGAGCGGGGGCTTGGCTGTCCCCCGCGGGTGGTGCGGGCTCGGGCGCCCGCCGATCCGCTAGCACGATGTGGTTCTTGCCGCCGCGCTTGGCGGCCAGCAAGGCGGCATCGGCCGCGCGCAGGATTTCCGCACGCTCCTTGCCGTCCCAGGGGAAACACGCGAGGCCGCCGCTGATCGTCACGGGGCCGGGCGCACCGGGGCCGAGGCACTTGAAGGAATGCTGGCGGATCACGGCCTGGAACCGTTCGGCCAGCGCGAGCGGGTCGGTGGGGTGCTGCGAGCCCGGCACGCGCGGCTGCTCGGCGTCCCACAAAACGACCGCGAACTCGTCGCCGCCGTAGCGGGCCACGAGGTCTTCTTCGCGCGAGCAGCGCGTCAGGAGCTGCGCCACCTCGGTGATCAGCGCATCGCCCGTGTCATGCCCGTACGCATCGTTGTAGGACTTGAAGTCGTCGATGTCGAAGAGCACGACGGTGACGCGCAGCCGTTCGGCGGCCGCCCGCGCGAGCAGCTTGTCGAGCGCCAGCTCGAAGTAACGCCGGTTGCGCAGTCCGCTGAGATCGTCGCGCCAGGCGAGCTCCTGCCAGTGGGCCTGCTCGCGCGCCTGGGCGACGATCGTCTCGATCAAACGCACGTAGTCGGCCAGGCGGCTCGCGTCGGCGGTGCTGTAGGTCCCATGCGGACGCGCCCCGAGCGCGACGCTGCCGACGGTGGTGTCCTGCTGGTGGATGGGTTCCTGGAGCACCGGCATGCCGGCCGCACCGTCACTGGCAATCAGGTCGTCGACGTGGATCGTGACCGATTCGGCATCGAACACGCGCCGAAGCATGGTCGCGAGACGGTCGAGCGTCGCCTGCAAGCCCTCGCCCAGGTGCTTGAGGACCTCGCTGAGCTGGACGATTTCCTGCACAGAAGGGGTCGACGGACTGGGCACGGGCAGCGGTCGCGCCGTGGTGGCCAGGCCGAGCGCCGTGGCCAGGTCCGCGGGAGTGAGCGGCTCGAGCACGTAATCGTCGGCGCCGGCCTGGAGCGCGGCGCGGGCGCGGGGTTCCTCGGCGGCGGGGCAGGTGACGACGATGCGCAGCTGGGGCGAAAGCTCGCGGAGACTGGAAATGGCCCGCAGCGCGCCGCGCCCCGCGGCCAGCGACAGAACGACGCCGTCGAACTGCGCGTGGCCGGCGGTCCACACGCCGCTGAGCAGCGCCTCGGTGGCGACACTGCGGCAGCGCGGGAGGGCCTGGCTGACGGCACTGCTCAGCGCAGGGCTGCCGATGACCAGGATCTGTGCATTGGCACGCATCTCCGCGGCTTCCTTGGACCACTCCGAGTGGCGAATCACCGCTGCACTACCCCTCTTCGGACGTGTCCAGCAAGGCAGACAATTCTTCTGGCGTCAGGATGGAGGTCGGAGCATCGGTGCGAGGCATTGCGCGGCCGGGGCGCACCAGCGCGGGCCGCGCGCCGGCGGCCGCACTTTCCGCCGGTGCGGGACGTGCCGGCGGCAGTTCCGGCTGCGCCGGGTACAGCGTTACGGGGGCCAACTCGGCACACAGGCGGCGGACCAGATCCGTGGGCGACGCGGCCAGCAGGCGCTGCACCGCCACGTCGCCACGGCAGGTCAGCACCAGGGGCAGCAGGTCGAACAGCGGCGTCTCGCGGTCCGCGCTGTAGACGACGATCGGCGTGCGTGACCAGGTTTGGCGGACATACGAGACGATGTTGAACTCGTCCGCCGCGACCCAGTCGGCACCGACCAGGACCAGGTCTGGTATGTCCTCGTAATGCTTGAGCAGGTGAACGCACGCGGCATACACGTCCGCGAAGGGGAGCGTCTGCGCGCCGTGTCGCAGAAGCCAGGCGTCGATCAGCTCGACCAATGCGCGCTGACCAGTGCGGATGTGAATCGCGCTGCGGACCTCAAGCACGCATGTTTCCTTTGGAACGCCGCTCGAAACTTCCCACCATCCTCTCACGATATACTACTCGGCGACGTAGCGCGATGTCAAAACGGGCCTGGTCGCGGCGCGGCGGCGGGCGGCTGCCGATCGCGCAAGCGCAACGGGGCGGGCAGGTTAGTACGCGGCGGCCACGGCGGCCGCCGCGCTCTATCGGACGCGGCGCGCGGCGGTTGCCCCGGGGCGTTGGCGCTCGGATCCGGTGTGGACCTGCGCGTCCGGAATAACGTCGCCGGCGGTTCTAGAAGGGGGTGCCGTGCGAATCCGCGGGGGTGTAGTCCACGCCGTGGCCGGGCATGTGATTGTCGAACCGCGTGTAGCTCTTGTTCCAGTGCAGCTTGATCGTGTCGACGGGGCCGTTGCGCTGCTTGGCGATGATCAGCTCGGCGGTAGCGTCGTCGAGGTCGTCCGCCGCGGGGCCGGCGTCATTCTCATCGCCGAGCCGGACACGGGCCTGGCCGGTCTGGTAGTAGGCCTCGCGGTGCAGGAGGGCGACGACGTCGGCGTCCTGCTCGATGGCGCCGGACTCGCGGAGGTCGCTCATGCGCGGGCGGTTGCCGCGGCGGGTCTTGTCCTCCGGGCTGCGGTTGAGCTGGGCCATGGCGATCACCGGGACCTTGAGATCCTTGGCGAGGGCCTTGAGGCCGCGGGAGACGGTGGCGACCTCGACCTGGCGGCTCTCGGACTTGGGGGCGCGCATGAGCTGCAGGTAATCGACGAAGATCGCGCGGAGGTCCTTGTGATGGCGCAGGGCCATGCGCGCCCGCGCGCGCAGCTCAAGGATCGTCAAGTCCGACGTGTCGTCGACCAGCAGTGGGGCGCCGCTGAGGTCGCTGGCGACCTGCTGAAGGCGTTGGAGGTCGGCGGCGGAGTGGCGGCCGCGGCGCAACGCGTGCGAATCGACCCGCGCCCGGCTGCACAGGATGCGCTGGGCGACCTGCTGGCGGCTCATTTCGAGCGAGAAGAACAGCGTCGGCTGCTGCTCGACGATGGCGAGATGCTCCGCCATGTTGAGGCCCAGCGCCGTTTTGCCCATCGAGGGCCGCCCGGCAATGATGATCAGTTCGCCGGGTTGCCAGCCGCAGGTCAGCTCGTCGAGTTCGGTGAAGCCGGTGGGCGCGCCGGTCAGTGCGTCCTTGCCGCGGCGCTCGATGGTGCGGAAAGCCTCCTGGATGAGATCGTTGAGCAACTGCGCTTCACCCGACACGCGCCGCTCGGTGACGCCGAAGATCTCCTTCTCGGCGTAGTCGAGCACTTCGCGGGCGATCTGGTCGTTGTCGAGGGCTTTCTCGGTGACGCGGTGGGCGGCGCCGACGAGCTGGCGCAGGAGGTACTTGTCGTAGACGATGCCGGCGTAATGGGTGGCGCGCAGGGCGGAAGGCACGGCGTTGAGCAGCCCGCCGAGGAAGTCGAACTTGCCGAGGGATTCCCACAGGCCGCCCCGGACCAGTTCGTCCTTGATGACGACGCCGTCGATGGGCCGGTCCTCGACGAAGAGCTTGACCAGGACCTCGTAGAGCCGCTGGTGCTTCTCGAGTTTGAAGGCGTGCGCGCCGGCCTCGCGGAGGGTGTTGATCACCTCGCCGATCGCCTCCCGCTCGAGGAGCATCGCGCCGAGCACGGCGCGCTCGGCTTCGATGTCCTGGGGCAGGAGGCGTTCGAGGGCGGGGCTGGGGCTAGCGGCCGTCCCCGTCGTCGTCGAGGTCGGCGGCGTCGGCGTCCCGGTCGTCGGTGTCTGCTGCGCCGGCGTCGCTGCCATCGGGCGTGCCTCCTTCCCGCACGACCCAGACCTTGATCTCGGCGGTGATCTCGTCGGCGAACTCGAGCTTGACCATCCGAGTGTCGAGGGTGCGGATGTGCCCATCGAGCATAACGTGGTCCGGCCGCACCGGGAAGCCCTGGGCGTTCAAGGCCGCCGCGATGTCCTTCTCGCTGACCGAGCCGTACAGCGTGCCTTCCGGATTGGCGGCCGCCTCGATGGTCACCGACACGTCCTTGAGCTGCTCCACGAGGTCGGCGTACTGCTTCAAGCGCAGGGCGCGTTCGGCCGCGGCAGCGCGGCGTTTGTCCTCGATGGCGCGGATGTTCTCCTCGGTCGGCTCCGTCGCCAGCCGCTGAGGCAACAGGTAGTTGCGCGCGTAACCAGCCTTGACCTCGACGACGTCGCCGAGGTGGCCGAGCTTTCGCACGTCTTGTAGCAAGAGCAAGCGCATGCCTGAATTCTCCGTCCGGGGGTTGCAGATCACGTCACGTAGGGCATCAGCGCCAGGAAGCGGGCGCGCTTCAGGGCAAGCGCCACCTTGCGCTGGCACTTGGCGTCCAGGCCGGTCCGCTTGCGCGAGAACAGCTTGCCCTGGGCGCTGGTCAGCCGCTGCAGCATGGCCACGTCCTTGTAGTCGATTTCCTCGGGCTTCAGCCGCGGCGCCCGGAACCGCGTCGATTCCGTGGTCCGCCGGGTCTTCCGCTTCCGGGGCTTCTGTTTCGGTAAGTAACGAGCACTCATCGCGGTTTCCTCTCTGTGCTGAGCGGGGTTCAGAACGGAATATCGTCACCGGCCGGCGGCAGCTCATCGGCTTCGGGCGGCCCGGCTGTGGGCCCGGAGTGCCCGCGGTCTTCCGGCGGGGCATTGCGCTCCTGGCTGGCGCCGGGCGCGCCCGGCTGGTCGCCGCGTCCGCCGACGAACTGGAAGTTGTCGACGATGACACGCAGCTTGGAGCGCTTCTGGCCGTCCTGGCCGGTCCAGCTTTCGAAACGCAGGTAGCCTTCGACGAGGAGCGTGCGGCCCTTGGTCATGTACTGGTTGATGATCTCGCCGCCGCGCCCGAAGGCGGCCACGTCGACGAAACAGACTTCTTCCTTCTGGTTGCCGTCGCGGTCCTTCCACTTGCGGTTGGTGGCCAGGCCGAACTCACAGACCGCCATGTTGCTGGGCAGGTAGCGCAACTGCGGGTCGCGCGTCAGGTTGCCCATGAGGATGACTTTGTTGAAGCTGGCCATGTTTCTCACCTGTCTCCGAAAGATCGCGGCGCGCTCGCCGGCACAACCGTCCAGCGCTCGCAGCCGCCATGAGCGCGACACTGCGACGCGGGGCGCCGGCTACGCCAGCTCCGGGTCCTCGGTCGCGACGGGGGCCTGCGCGGCGGGCTCGCGCACGCCTTCCTCACGCGGTCCGCCGCGCCGGTCATGGCCGCGCCGATCGTCATCATGCCGGCGGCCATCCCCGGCCAGCGGCATCAGCGGCGTGTCGACCGGGTGGGCGCGCAACTCGGCGAGGCGCTCCTCGGTCAGACCCTCGGCGCGCACGACCATCCCGCGCAGCAGCACTTCGCTGAGCTGGATGTCGCGCTCGAGGTCGCCGATACGCTCCGATGGGGCATCAATGTACGCCAGGACGTACGTGCCGCGCTTGCGGCGCGCGATTTCGTAGGCGAGCTTGCGCTCGTCGAACTTCACGCACACCAGCAGCTCGGCGCCGATGCGCCCGCAGAGGCGCTTGACCTCTTCCTCGATGCCGGCCCAGTCACGGACGGCCGCGGTGTCAAACAGAAACATCACCTCGTAGCGTTTCAAGATGGGTCTCCTTCCGACGGCGGGTCGCCCGGGCGCGGCCGGGGACGCGACTCCGCGTCTTGCTTGCGGTTGAATTCGTTCATGGCCGCGTCGAGGCCGCGGCGGAGCCAACACGCGACGGCGTCCGCGGCGCGCTGGACGGCGGCTTCGATCGCGGGCCGCTCGTCCGGCTCGAAACGGCTGAGCACATGATCGACGGTCGCGGCGCGCGCCACCTTCCCGATCCCGATGCGGATGCGCGGGAGCGTGTCGGTACCGAACTGCCGGATCACGTCGTCCATGCCTTTATGTCCGCCGGACGAGCCCGCGGCCCGCACACGCAGCTGGCCGACCGGCAGGTCCAGGTCGTCGTAAATGACCAGCACGGCTTCGGCCGGCAGCTTGTAGTAGCGCGCCGTGGCCGCCACGCTGCGCCCGCTGAGATTCATGTACGTCGCGGGCTTGAGCAGGAGCACGGTCTCGCCCTGTACCGTCGCCTCGCCGAGCAGCCCTTCGAAGTGTCGATCGTAGCGCGACACGTCGGCGCCCCAGCGCCGCGCCAGCTCGTCCAACACCAGGAATCCGATGTTGTGACGCGAGTCGGCGTAACGCGGGCCCGGGTTGCCCAGACCGGCGATCAGCTTCACGGCTACTCTCCGGCTTCACCTTCCGCTTCCTCCTTCAGACCCTTGCCGATGACCTCCGGCTCGGCCGCACCCTCGGCGGCCGCCTCACCCAGCTCCTCGGCGGTCGTGCCGCGCGGCGGATGCACGACGGCGACGATGTCGTCGGGGTTGTTGAGCACCTTCACGCCGGGGGGCACCTCGAGCTCGCGGACTTTCAGCATCTCGTTGAGGCCGAGGTGATCCACCTTGACGCGGATGCCCTCGGGGATGTTCCGCAGCTCGCACTCGACGTCGAGCTCGGTGAGCACCGACACCAGCGTGCCGCCTTCGGCCGTGCCCTTGGGGCGGCCGCGCAGCTCGATCGCCACCTTGACCTGGACCCGCTCGGTCACGTCCACGCGCATCAGGTCGACGTGGATCGGCGTCTGCTGCAGGTGGTCGTACTGAATGGCCTTGATCAGGTACTGCTGCTCGTGGTCGCCCAGGCGCAGCTTGACGACGTGCTGCATGTGCTGGAGCGCGATCTGCGTGTCGTGCAGCGAGAGCGACACCAGCTCATTGGCTTGGCCGTGGCCGTAGATCACGGCCGGGATCAGCCCCTGCTCCCGCAGCCGTTTGTTGCCGTGGTGGCCCAGGGGCTTCCGCGTTTCGCCTTGAATCGTTGCGATGTCCATCCTCTGACTCCAGGTTCGCCGGGCCGCCGCCACCCGCAGGGCGGCGGACGGCGTCGACCTCACTTCATGAACAAGCTGCTCACCGACTCGTTGCGGTGAATCCTGCGTATCGCCTCACCCATCAGCTCACTGACGGTCAGGACGGTCAATTGGGGCAAGCGGGCGACCACCGCCGGAGACAACGGGATCGTGTCCGTGACGGCGAGATGGTCGAACTGGGCTTCGGCGAGTCGCTCGACGGCCGGCCCGCAGAGCACGCCGTGCGTTGCCGCCACGATCACCTGCCGGGCGCCGTGCCTGCGCACGAGTTCGCCCGCCCGCACGACGGTGCCGGCGGTGGCAATGATGTCGTCGACCATCAGCACGGCCTTGTCGTGTACGTCGCCGATGATGGCCATGGTCTTGATTTCGGAGCCGCTGACCCGGCGCTTGTCGATGATCGCCAGCTCGCCGCCCAGCCGGTTGGCGTAGACCCGGGCGCGCTTGACGTTGCCGACGTCGGGGCTGACCAGCGTCGGTGGGCCGGAGCCGAGCGAGTGGAAATAGGCGGAGAACACGGGCTCGGCCGAGAGGTTGTCCACCGGAATGTCGAAGAAGCCCTGGATCTGGGCGGCGTGCAGATCGAGCGTGAGGACGCGGTCGGCGCCGGCGGTCGTCAGCAGGTTCGCGACCAGCTTGGCCGTGATGGGCACGCGGCCCTCGTCCTTGCGGTCCTGCCGGGCGTAGCCGAAGTACGGGATCACGGCCGTGATGCGCTTGGCCGACGCGCGTTTCAGGCAGTCGATGAAGATAAGCAGCTCAACCAGGTGCGTGTTCGCCGGCGGGCAGGTCGACTGGACGATGAATGCATCACAGCCGCGCACATCGTCGAGCAGCTTCAGCGAAATCTCGCCGTCCGGGAAGTCGTCGAGCTGCACGCGGCCGAGCGGATAGCCGAGGTACTGCGAGATCTTCTCCGCGAGGGCACGATTGCTGCGACCGGCGTAGATGCGCAGATCTGTCATGCGAGCACTCCGGGAAACGCCGGGCCCGGCGCCCGCGCCGTTCTTCGCGGCGTGCCGGAGTGGCAGCGCGGCGCATCCGGGGCGGCGGCGAGAGACTCGGCAACAATCCGCAAGGCGTCCATCAACGGCTCCGACGGAAGTTCGGGAGGCGGCCGAACCGCGCCCGCGGGTTCCGTCAAAAAGCTACCCGGCCTGGACTCGAACCAGGAATGCCAGGACCAAAACCTGGTGTGTTACCAATTACACCACCGGGTAACGGGACGATCGGTTCCGTTTTCCGATGCCCGCTTCGCCGCCTGGGTCTCGAAAGCACGGTCGTGGACCCGCTCGGAAGCCTGAACCGCCGGCCGTGTTCTCGGCGGCCCACTGCGGCGTTTGCCGCGTGCCCCGTGCGAGCGGGCAGAAACCTCCGGCCGCGGCGACAGCCGGAATTCGGTACTCTACCGGGGGATAGGCCGGTGTGTCAACGCGGGGCGTCGGCCAGGTCCAGGATCCGTTGCCGGCGGGCGAGGAGGGTCTCTATTAGATATGCGGCGTCCTCGGGCCGGGGAAGGTGGGCGGCCGCGACGATGGCCTCGATGTGCGGGCGTTCCAGGGCACGGATACGGTCGGCGATCCAGCGCAGATCGGCCGGTGTGAGGTGGTCGAACGCGGTGTTCGGCGACTGAGGCAGCCAGGCGAGCGGGTCGAATTCGGCATCGAAACGTCCGACGGCGGGCGAGACGATCGGCTGCCGGGGGTCCGGCTCGGGATGCAGCAGCCCAAGTGAAGCGGTCCGCAGGATCGTCCAACGGGGGTCGCCCTCGTGCTGCCAGCCGCGCCAGGGCTCCTTGGGGCGGCCCTCCCAGGACCCGAGACAGGAGTTGAAGTCGATCAGGTAACACACCACGCGGCCATCCTCTTCCACCACGAGGTTGTTCCGCCCGCCGCGGTCCACGTCGTTGATCCACGCGCTGGCGATACGCAGCGCCCGGACTTCGCGCCGGTAGCGGAACCAGTCGAACCGGAAATGCCCGCGGCTGTTCTCAATGAACAAGGCGGCGCACGCCCGGCGACCTTCCAATTCGGGGTCGCCGGTGCCGGTGACTGCGACCAGGTGTATGGGCGGCACTCGATAGCCGAGCGCGCCGAGGATGCGAGCACCGATTAGGTCGGCCGACGTGCCCAGGCCCGGCCAGCTCGGATCGTCGAGTTTGAAGAGGAACTTGCGACCCGTCGCGTCGCGACCCACGAAACCACTGGATCCGCCGCCCGTGCCGCGGCTCAACACGCGAAACGGCGGCTGCGGCGACTGGCTGCCCGAGCCGCGCGCCACCTCCGCCGGCGTGGCTGGGATCGTCGGGCGGGGCACGCAAAAGGAAGTTCCGCGGTCCAGGTCAATGTCGGCGTTCCAGGCTTCGTCTCCGCACAGCAGTCGGACCAGCGGGTCGAACGTCAGCACGTCGCGTCCGGGGTAGAGCACCCACGTCTTGAAGGCGATGCGGGCATTCGAATCGTCGTTGGCGCGCACCGCGTCGGGGATGTACGCCAGCGTGTTCGCCGGACGCAGCGACGAAGTGCAGCCGGGGACAGTGACGCCCGCGCTGATGCACAACGTGAGACACGTGCACAGGCCGCAGCGGACCGCATAAGAGGCAACACGCAACATTTTTATCCTCAGAGGATGAACGACTCGCCCACACCGGTCGCCACCGCCCGCATTCATAACCGATGTCGCCGCAGCAGGGAATCCAGGTGGTGGAACGGCGAACGGCCGGGAAGAAGTGCGCTTCGCGGCCGGCTAGAACACGCCGGCGCGTTCGGCGATTAGCGCTGGCAGCGCGATGAGCCAGGCGCGCGTCGGCGGCGTGTCGGTGATTTCCAAGGCCTGTGTGCAGGGCAGCGCGAAGAAGTCATAGGGGACATAGGGGCCGTAGCTGAGCAGCGCGCACACGACGTCCGCGAACTGCACCAGCAACCTGTGACCAGCGAGCGGATCCTCCGGTGCCGGTGCGCGGTGATGATCGCCGACGATGGCAGGAAGGGGCACGGGCAATCGCCAGGCTTCGGCCAGCCGGGCACCCAGCGGCTGGTGCCACGTGTGCGACAGTCGTTCGAAGAGGCCGCGCGACACGCTGCCACCCTGTGTCCGCTGCCAGTCGTGCAACAGGCGCAGGATGGCCAGGTTGCCGATATCGTGCAGCAGGCCGACCAGAAACGCTTCGCCCTCCGGAATACCGCGCGTCCGGCTCAGGTCACTGACGAGCACCGCGGAGACGATCGAGCGTTGCCATAGTTCCTCCCCCAGCGAACGCACCGGGCCGCCGATGCGGATGGCCATGCCCTTCAGTGTCATGGCCACGAGGAGCGAGCGAAGCTGCGCGGCCCCGAGCCGGGTGAACGCGGCGTCGAGCTGGTTCACCTTGAACAGGCGCGCATAGGCGGCCGAATTCACGACCCGCAACACTTCGGCGGAAATCGCCTGATCCTCCCCGATCAGCGTGGCGAGCTCGCGGAAATCGACGTTCTGGTCCTGCAGCTTGACCAGCGCGCGCTGCGCGATCTGCGGCAGCATCGGCAGATCGAGTTCGGCGTTTTCGAGGACACGCTGGAGGTGCGCGCACACCGCGATGTCGTCGGCGGTGAGTGCGTCGTGCGGCGGCGGAGCGACCAACACCGGTGTGCCCCGGGGTTCCCACCAGCCCGGCTCCGTGGTTTCATCGAGTTCCACGTCCGCTGCTGGCGGCGGCACATCCGCGACCGCCGTGGCCGCCGACGCAGGCTGCGACGGCAGGCGTGCCCGTATGGCGGCACGTTGCCTGGGACGGCGAAACCAGTCGAGCAGGGACATAGAGGTTCCTCTGCGGCCGCGGTCGAATGTTGCGCGCTCAATGACGCCGTGCACCGTTGGCCCCCGGCAAAGATCGTGCGGCTGGCGGCGCTTGGAATACCGCCATGAAGCCCTGCCCCGGGGGCCTTGCATATGCGTTATCTCGGCATTCTGCATGCGCGCCGTTGATAGGGCGGTGGCGGAGCTTGGTCACGTCTTAGAAATCATGCCTGGCGCCGGGCGGGGCGCGCGCCCGGGCCCAGGCGAGCTGGTGACCTGGCATACGTTCCTGCCAGGATAGAACACGTCCAGTCTGCAACCCGTCTGGCCGATGCATAGAGAGCGACGCGTGGCCGCACGGGCGGGGTGTGCCTCTCGGCCGGTCGCCGTGCTGGGGCGGGTTGCTCGCGCCCCGGGTTCGCACGGCGGCTTCGCAACGGCGTGCGGCCGGGCGTCGGCGCGGCCACGTAGGGGCCACATTATGACTGGGCCGATTCGGGATGAAGATGCCGCGGGTGTGACGCCCGCCTCGGGAGAGTCAGACCTGTCGCTCGGCATGGACAACGTGTCGCCGGCGGTTTTGATCGACTTGCTGCGGCGGTATCAGACAAAGGGCGGGTGCAAGCGTTTCCGACGCCACGAGCGGCACAGATGCCAGATCCCCGCGCAGATCGAACTACCGGCGCTAGTGACGGGCCCGGCGCGCGCGCGAACGCTGGAGGTGCTGACGGAGGACGTGTCGGCCAGCGGCTTCGCGTTCGTCACGGATCGGATGCTGGCCATCGGGTCCGTGGTTCGCGTGCGGTTCGACCCGCTGGAGAACGGTGCCACGCTCGCGGCGACGGTGAGGCGCTGTGTGCCGTTCGGCGGGAACCAGTTTCGAATCGGGGCGGAGTTTGCGGCGCCGCGCGCGCGCTGAGCATGCGGCTGTCGGTTCAGGCGACTGATTGCCCGCGACCGGCTGTCTGTCGCGCCGCGCGGGTCACGTAACGCGCAGCGCCGCCTCCGCGCCCCAGTTTACCGTTCCTGCGGTCTCGCGCCGGTCGCTGCTAGCCGCGACGACGAGCCGCGAGCATGATGCCGAGCCCCAGCAGAGCGAGTGTGCCGGGCTCCGGTGTGATCACGAGGTTCCGGAAGTCGACGAAGTCCGTGCCCACGCCGGACCAGTCCGTCCCGTACCACCGCAGACGGCTCACGTTGGTGACGTCAAACGTCCCACCTTGGGTGTAAGCTGTAGCGTTCACGTCCACCGTCACCGTCGTCCAGGTCGGATACGGCGGGTCACTCCAGGGTGCCTGGGTGGCGTAGACGATGCTGTAATCACGGTACCCGATGTACGTGTTGCCGTCCGCGCCGTACGTGTAAAGCCGCAGGAACACGGGGGCGTCGCCGTACGGGTTGGTGTTCATCTCCGGATCCTGGTAGTACCGCGTGTCGAAGGTGACCGTGCTGCCCGCGGCGCTCAGGTCCAGGCCGTTGCCCGGCGTCGTAATCCCGGCGAGGTTGAAATCAACGTACTGGTAGTACCAGCTGCCAGCACCGCCGCCGTACAGCAGGTTGTGCCGCACGTGGCTGCCGGGGAAGAACGTCTGGGTGTCGCTGTTGAACGCCGGGTAGATGGCGTCCCCGCTGGGCGACTGCGAGTTGTAGGTGTAGCCGAGGTTGATCTGCGCATCCAGCGGGAGCGAAACCAGGATCGATGACATCGCGGCGACCGGCGCCAGCAACGCCATCACGATCAATGCAGTAGTTCTCATGCCTTCATCCTCCTCAGAAACGAAACTCCGGGGGCGAAATGCCTCTGTACCCTCGCCCGGCTACGTTGCCGGACCGACAGATTATATTATAAGCGGCGCGCCCTGCTGCGCCTACGACAAATTCCGCGCTTCTGAGGCGTGCGAAGCGGAATCGGCGTCGCGTTGGCCCGGTGCATTCCGGCGAACAAGGCCGTCCAGTTCTATTGGGACTGAGACTGCGCCGGCAACGAGATATCGACTTTGATGCAGCGTCGGCGTAATGACGCTCGACTCCGCCCTTCGCCAGGCAACGCGGCGGACAGCCCGCCCGCGCGACAAGCAGCCCTGCGCGGTGGCGTCTTCACCACACGGAGGTCGAGATTACGCACGCCTCTCCCGGGATCAGGCGGACGTCGTCATCAAGGTTGATCACGGCCTCCCGGCCCCAGACGGGGTAGGTGGGAAGCCGGCGATACCGCAACGGCGCCTCCGTGACCGTTGCGGACAGCGTGCCGATTGTGCCGGCATATTCCCGCTGCCCGCGCCCGTCACCGGCCACGCAACGGACCGTGACCGGCGCGCCCGGCGGCACCGACAGGACCATTGGCTCGGGTATGTACGCCACGACCCGGCTCGTGGCAACCGGGGAGATCGTAGCTAGAGCGACGCCCGCTTGAACCTGGGTTCCCGCGTGTGCCAGGAGGGCAGTGACCTGTCCATCGATCGGGGCGCGCAATACGTGGGAATCGATCCTGCAGACGGTCTCCTCGAGGTCTCGCTCGCGGACATCAATCGCCAGACGCAACGGTGTGAGCACCGGTTCGAAAGCCGTCACGACCTCCGCACGCGCGGCAAAGCGGGCCCAGCGCCGGTCCGCCGCCTGAAACGCGTCTTTCAATTGGGCAAGGGCTTCGGCGCGCTGTGCGATATTGGCCTGCAGCGCCTCGACGTCGGTCTGGATCTGGTTTAGCTCCAGGACGGCCGCGCTGCCCTGTGCATACAGGTTGCGCGTGATCTCGTACTCGACCATCTTCCCGCGAAGCAGTACGCGGTCGTACGCGTCCAGAACAAGCAGCGAGAGGTACTCTACGCGGGCGTCCTCGCGGTCGACGGCGAATTGTCGCATCTGATCGTCGACATCAGCCTGCGCCCGCGCGTTTTCCGCGGCGAGCTGCGTCTGGACGGCGTCAACCTCCGCGCGCAAACGCTCAATGTCCTTCTGGATCTTAGCCAGTTGAATCCGCTCCTCGCGGTCGTCCATCGAAATCACGACCTGACCACACGCGACCGATTCGTGCAACTGAACGTGGACTCCGCGGACAATCCCGGCCTCGAGATGGGTCAGCATGACGGGCCGGTCATCAGCGAAGCCCATGATCGTGCCGGTCTTTCCCAGTTTCTGATGGAGATAGACCGCGCCGCCAACGGCGAGCAGCCAGACGCCGACAGTCGCGCCAGTCAACAATGGGCGGCGCAGGCCGCGTAGCCAGTGGCCGTTGGGGCCCCCTTGTGGTCGCAGCGCTGCCGGTAAATCAGCGGTCAAGCCACTTCCTCGTATTCCTGCTCGACGAGCAGATGGACTGCGTCAGCGCGGAGTGTGTGCTTCAGTGCCGCGATGAGGTCTGGACCGCGCTCCGGATCCCGCAACCGGACCTTGTAGGCACACTGATAGCTGGGTTCGGTGCCCTCGACTGATGCCGAGGACTCGTCTACGGATATCACCGAGAATCGCCGGCAGAATCGGGACAGTAACGGCTGGAACGCGCTACTGTTGAGCGCCGACGCGGTGATCTGGAAACGCAGGAGACTGTCCACAGCGTACCAGGCGCCAAACCCGGTGCCGTGCAGGTACAGCGCCACCAGATTGGCGACCACCGCTCCGATCAAAGCTGTCCCGTAATACCCGAACCCGGCTGCCATGCCGCAGATCAGGCACAAGAAGACATAGGCTGTGTCGCGGGCATCACGCACGACCGTGCGGAAGCGGATGATGGCCAAGCCGCCTAGCAGCCCGACGGCCACGAGGGCATTCGAGGCGACCAATGACATGCTGATCGCCGCGATGACCGCAATCAGCACCAACGCGTGCGTGAACGTGCGGGAATACGAGACGCCCCGGTGGGTCCATTTGTAGCACCAGCCGTTCACCATGCCGATGATGAATGCCACCAGCAGACACAGGATGAAGCGTTCGGCGAGCTGGCTTTGCGGTGCTTGCAGGGGGTAAAACAACTCGTCCAGTGTGCTCATGTCAAACCTTCCGCGGCCTGATCCGGGCATCCGCGCCGCGCGCGCGGCGCGCAGGTTGGCAAGGAAGACTCAGCAGACGCCAAGCCTGCCGCGGGGTGACCGCACACGGGGCCCAGTCTGCCCGGCGTGACGAACGACTCCTGTACGGACCTGCTTCGCAGCCACACTCCTGCGGCCTGCGCGCACAGGACATATTTGCACACCCCGCGCCGGAGTACATCCAGGCGGCGTAGCATGTGTGCCACCCAAAACGGGTAGGTGTTGGTGAACTTGACCTCCAGAACGACGCCCCCAGCATTCACTGGTGCCCACGTTTCCGTCGCTTCGCTCTGTGCCCGCATCCAAATCCCGTAGTGAATACCCCGGTCCAGCGTAATTCGGATGCGTTCCGCAGAGTTCCCCTCGTAGGCCTCGCGCATATACCAAGTGCCCACCACGGGGAAAGCCCGGATCTGATTGCGCAGCCGCAGGAATGCGTTGACATTCTCCTCGGTAGCGCGGTCGTACGCCCCGCGTCCGTCGAAGAGCGTGCAATCCGCCCAGATCAGGGACTCAACGGCCTCGGGGCCGACGCGCGCCCGGGTCTTGTGCACGAGCCCGTTCAGCCTGCGCTTGATCTCGACAAATACTGGCGCGTCAGTCCAGGCCTCATGGCACTGCCGGTATGTCCGCACCCGCAGCTTGTATCGGTTCATCCGCTTCTGCAAGGTATGCTGCAGGAGCACGCGCGAGGCGGAATCGAGGTAGAGTGAGTTGACCGGGTACTCATATCCGTTCCGGCGCGACGCGTGCGAGTCCCGAGGTAGGTGATCCAGGCAATACCGCCGTATCTCGGCGGCCTGGCACTCGTTGATGAGGAATTTCGCCTCGTATCGCTGCCATCGCACCGCCCCATCGCGCCCCGGCTGCATCGCTCGCAGTCCCTGCAAAACCCACTCCGGACGTCACCGGAAAGGGGGACGCGCGTCATCCGTCCGGGTGCCAGCGCCAGTTTTCACCCCAGCGGAGATTTGCACGTCACCCAAACCCGCCCCCCGCCACACCCGGGGGGTCATCGGCTCGTTAACATCATGTTATGATAAGCCTAGGGTTACGCTAGGTCAATGCGCTTTAGGCGAGACGGTTGCGTTGTCATAAGTCTCGCAGAGTGGGATGCGTACGAAGGTCGGCGGGTTGGCGTACCCGCGGCGGGCCTCATTTCTGCGCACGGAGCGGCTTTTCAGAACGGGCGCTGCGGTTTTTT
>JAGNKU010000016.1 GCA_017999985.1 Phycisphaerae bacterium
GGTTCACGCTGCGCTGAGATCGTCGCCCACCTTCGAACGTACTCCACCCCTAAAAACCGAGCCCCGTCCGTCGCGACACATGACGCGCTACACCCCGTAAGCAATTGCCGTGCCGAACAGAATTGGGTCGGCATCCCCCAGCGCCGCAGCGGCTACAGGAATCGTCATCGCGTCGGGATCGCGGTCAGCTTGTTCGAGCACTCCCTTGATGGAGTAGCCGAGCGTGGCAACGATGTCGTCCGTGTACCAATGGCGCCGCGGATCGTCACGCAGCGCCTCCACTGGGCGACGCAGCTCTGGTTCTTTGAACTTGAGAAGCCCCTCCGCGGCATGCGTCACAATGCCCGGCTCTTCCGCCTCGAGCAACTTCAGCAAGGGACCGCGAAAACTCGGGTGCGGCCAAACGTCGGCCAGTTTCAGATCCTCAACATAGCGCGTCGTGGCTTGATCATAAGCCAGTCGGGACCACGCCGGCCGGCCCAGAGATTCAGCGACCTCCTCCGCCAGCGCATCCAGTTCCGCCTGCCAAAGCGCGGGCTGCGATGCGGGCGTGCTTTGCAGCACGATGAAGAGCACTGTCGTCAACATGCGAACGGCCTTCCCGTCCAGTTTGCGCGCCACCACCAAGCGCCGCGAAAGCCCCGATACATCACCTCGCTATGCCGACTCCGCGCCTGCGCGTTAGTCGCGTTTCTGCGCAGTCGCGCCGCACTCGGGGCACACGCCGCTGACGTTGCCGGTCAGATCGTAACCGCAGTCGCAATGGCCGCGCACGATACGGCGACGTCCGCAGTATAGCAGGACAAACCCCACCACCGCGGTGCCGGCGAGCAGCGGCCATAACGGCTTGTCCGCCACACTTGGCAACAGCAGCCAGCGGCCCGCGACGTTTCCGCTCGCGTAAGCAACCTCGAATCGCTCCAAACTTGGTTCAAGGGAATACTTGCCGCCGGCGAGAAACAGCGTCCAGCGCTTGCCGACCACCAGCTCCCCTGGCGAAACGAAGCTCGAGACAAAGGCCGTGAGCACGACGGTGCACGTCGCGAACGCGATCCACGCGCCGATTCGCAGGAAGCGTTTCTCGGATCCGCACATATCGCTCAACCGACAGAAGACGCCGCACCACGTTCCGGCCACCGTCCGCTGACGTCGCCAGTGGGATCGCAGCTGCAACGCAGTCAGAGGCCCAGCGCTTCGCGTTCGACTCGCCGCCTATCGATGTGTACCTCGAGAACGTAGTCGCCGAACGGAGCCCCGGAAGCAACGAACAGGACCCGAAAGTAGAAAGGAGCAAGTAGGCGGCGGGAGAGCCCACCTCGCGGCATTGCCAGTAGCTGGTCCGCGAACCGTCCCCCGCGGCTCTCCTTTCTCCTCTCTACGCTCTCCGCCATAGCGACTGAGCCGCGACTCGGGGCGACAGGACTCGAACCTGCGACCTTCTGCACCCCATGCAGACGCGCTAGCCAGACTGCGCCACGCCCCGGCGAAATCTCAATTCGGCACACGGTACCTTAGGGGCTCGCGGCGCCGGCGTCAAGCTTGGGTTCGCCTACCGCCGCGTGCGCCTTGCGGTCCAGCAGCAGCCGCACCGCGAGAATCCCCACGCCCACCACCAGCAGCGCGTCCGCGACGTTGAAAACCCACGGCCACAACTCGCGCCCACCCAGCCAGCGTGTCGGAATTTTGATGAAATCGCGCACATAGCCGATCGGCGGCAACAGGCGGTCGGAATACGCCTTCGGAATGCGCCGTGGCGTCTGCTCCGCCGCCGCGGGATATTCGTGCAGCAGGATCCACGAGCCGTCGGGGCTCTCCGTGGTCGTGTAGTAGCGCGCGACGGTGCCCTGCGCGGTCGGCAGCCCGAATTCGACGAGCACGACGAACGCGCGGTCGTACATGTTCCCCAGGGCGCCGGCCAGAATCGCACCCAGCGCGATCTGCGTCAGCCACCGCCGGCGCGGACACTGCGCGAACATCCAGATCACCAGCACGAGCGCCAGCACCGACGCGACCAGAAACAGCTCGGTCTTCCCCCTGCCGATGCCGAACAGCGCGCCGGGGTTCAGCGTCGTATGGAACTCGAGCACATTCGGGATCAGCACCCGGTGACCGCCTTGCCGCAGCGTGTGGAACGCCCACTCTTTCGACCACAGGTCGAGCACCAGCCCGAGCCCCACCACGCACCACAGACGCAGGTGCGCGGCGACGCTGCGCAGCGCGGGGACTTCGTCACCGCCGGCGTGTGCGACAGCGGCAACCGGTGGTGGGGCGGCGGTCAGCACAGGTGGGGGGACGGCGTCGGTGGACAAGGCGCTAGAACCTGCGTGCTTGGCCCTGCTCCTGGGCCAGAGTGTATTCGTAGCTGTACTTGGCCCAGGGCTTGGCCTTCAGGCGGGCCTTGCCGATTGGCTTGCCGGTGGCGAGGCAGATGCCGTATGTGTTGTTGCGGATACGCTCGAGCGCCTCGTCGATTTCCTTCAGGATGGCCCGCTCACCCTCGATCAGCCCGAGCGTGAACTCCAGCTCGTAATTGTCGCTGCCCAGGTCGGCCATGTGGATCGGCATGCTCGACAGGTCGCCGGCGGCGTCGCGACGGTCCTTGTTCAGCGCTTCGTTGTGCAGCGTGGAGACGTCGCCGAGGATCTCCGCCCGCTTCTCGAGGAGCAACTGGCGGAACTGCTCGACCTCCTCGGGCGTCAGCAACTGGTCGGTGCTGATGTCGGCGACGGCCGCGTCCTCCGCCGGAGTGACGACGTGCAGGGGCCGCGGGGCGCGTTTCGGTTCGCGATGCGGCTTGGCCGCCGGCACCGCGGGGCGTTTGGCCGCGACGGCGGGCCGCGGCTTGGCAGCCTTGGCGGGGACAGGCTTGGCCTTGGCTTTGGCGGCGGGCGCGGGCGTGCGGCGCGGCGGTTTGGCCGCGGCCGGTTTCTTCTTCTTGCCGCGCGTTGCAGCAGCCGACTTTCGGGGAGGTTTCTTGGCCACGGCAGCGTTCCCGAACCAGAACGAACAAGGCGGCTAGCGTGTCGTAACCCCTTATGGAGCAACGACATCGCCGCATGGCCGCCAGAGCCCTCTAAGTATATCGGCACGCGCGCTGACTGTCAACCAAGCTCGAGGGCACCCGGCGCGCTTTGCGGCAAGCGGTTTCAGGTGGAGTGCGCCGGCGGTGCCGGTGCGAGTCGTCGCCACGCCTCGAGCGTGCGGCGCGCCGCCCCGCTGTCGAGCGCGGCGCGCGCCCGGTCCGCCCCAGACGGCCAGTCGTCGCACAGGCCGGCGACCCACAGGGCGGCCGCCGAATTGAACACGACCATGTCGCGCGCTGGGCCGGTCTGACCGGCGAGGACACGCTCGATCATTGCCGCACTCGTTGCGGGCGAGGTCACGTGGACGCGTTCGAGCGGCGTGGGCTCGATGCCGACCACGCGCGGGTCGACATCCTCGCACTGGATGCCGTGCTCGTCCAAGCGGGCGACGCGCGACGGACCGGCGATGCTCAGGTCGCAGAGGCCCTCCCGGCCATGGACGACCATGGCACGCTCCGCGCCGAGTTCACGCAGCGCGGCACTGAGCGTATCGACCAGGTGCGGCCGATTGACGCCCAGCAACTGGCGGCGCACACCGGCTGGATTGGTCAGTGGGCCGACGAGGTTGAAGATCGTGCGAATGCCGAGCGCGCGCCGCACAGGGGCCGCGTAGCGCATCGCGGGGTGCAGCCGGACCGCGTAGAGAAACGCCACACGACATTCGGCGAGGCAGCGCTCGATGACCGGCACGTCCGCGTCCGTATCGATCCCCAGCGCGCCCAGGGCCTCCGCCGAGCCACTCGGCCGGACGTTGCTGCGGTTGCCGTGCTTGGCGACGGTCGCGCCGGCGGCGGCGGCGACAATTGCCACCGCGGTGGACACGTTGAAAACCGGGCGGCCGTCACCGCCCGTGCCGCAGGTATCGATCGCGGCGAGGCCGAGCGGCGGCCGCACCGGCGTGACGCGGGCGCGCATCGCCTCGGCGGCGCCGACGAGCTCGTCCACGGTCTCGCCCTTGGCGGCCAGCGCGGTGAGCACCGCGGCGACCACCGCGGGCTCCAGCGTGTTGTCCATCAGGGCGTCAAAGAGCGCCCGCGCGTCCGCGCGCGACAGATCCTCGCGGGCGACCAGGCGAGCGAGCAACGCCGGCGTGTGCATGCGCGGAACCTCAGGTACGTGCGGGCGTGGCCGCAGCCCTCGCCGGCTCAGGAATCACTGGCTTGTGAACTGGCGACGGCATGCGGGCTTTGTCGGCTGGCGCGCTGGTGCAGAATGGGGAGCAGCTTCGAAATCTCCTGCGCGTAGCCGCTGTTGGGGAACTCGCGGATCAGGCGTTCGCCGGCCTCGATGGCGCTGGGGAACTGCTTGTATGAGACGGCAATCGTGAAGCGGGTCTTGAGCTGTTCCAGGCGGGCCCGGAACACGCCGCGGGCGGACTCCTTGAGGGCCTCCGCCTCCTTGGGGACGAGATACTGGTCGAGCGCGAAGAGCAGGCGGTGGGCCCGGTCGATGTCCTGGTTGCGCACCGCCACGTCGTACTCCTCGAGCAGTTCGGCCTTGACCTCCTGGCGGCGGCGTTCGATCTCGCGGGGCAGCGCGACGATGGTGGGGGCCTCCGGGAAGAGCGTGGCCAGGCGGGCGCATTCGGCGCGGGCCTGGTCCCACTTGTGCTGATCGCACAGCGAATCGAAGCGCGCCAGCGCGGCGGCGATGCGCTCCTCCGTCGTGGCGCGGCGGGCCTGCTCGAGCTTCGCGCGCAGGTGGGCTGCCTCGTCGTGATAGCCGAGCTCCTCGTCCATGTCGCGGATCAGGTGTTGGGCCGATTCCCAGTCTTGGCGAATGATGGCGCCCTGGATGGTGTCGCGCAGAAACTCGTAGTCCTTCTCCCGGTAGACGACGCGCTTCGCCCAGTCCGACAGGTTGCTGTTCTCGGCGATCGTGCGGCTGTGCTCTTCCTGCCGGCGCAGCAGGTCGGACGCTTCGAGCAGGGCGTCGTAGACGCGGAAGGAGTAGTTGACGAACTTGTAGATCAGCAGGATCTGGCAGTAAAGCAGCACGCAGACCAGCAGCGTGGCCAGCCCGGTGCCCACGAACGCCAGCCCGAGCGCCGTGTCGTGCACCGCGACGAGGTAGAGGCCGTAGCCGTCGGCCGCGAGTCCGGCGAGGATGCCGACGACGAGCGCCGCCGTGGCAAAACGACGCAGCTTCTCATGTCGCGTTGGCGGACCAAGCATTGTACACCTGCCAGCGCTGGGGGAGCCGAAGCACCGATCACCGCCGCGGAAAACCGGGCCGGCGCAGCGTTGCGCCCGCGCGCGGTCAGTCAGCGTCCCGAAGCTTCTATATCGGCAGCCCCGGCCGTGTGGTCAAGGCCGCCACGACGACAGCGGACGTGTCATAGCGTTGAGCTGCCGTCGTTACCGCCACCCGAGCCATCCAGGCCTTCGATACCCTGGGAGTTGCCGTTGTTGTTGGTGTTGCCGTCGTCGGCATTCTCGGTGCCCGGCAGGACCAGCGGGCGCAACGCATCTTCGAGCATCGTGATGAACGCCGATGACTGGAAGCCGACCGAGAGAGCCGAGAAGAAAGTCCCCAGCATGGCGTTCGTCCAGCGCACCGCGAAGCTGGACTCCGTGGTGCCGGTCGTCGTGGTGGTCGTGGTCGACTGCGCAGTCTGCGCCCGCTTCGGGAGGCGCGCGATGGCGCCGCCGGCCTGCGTATTGACGCTGCTCCTGCTCGCGGCGTTGCTGGACTTCTGTTGGCTATTCTCGTAGGCCTGTCCGAGCGCGATCAGGTCTTCCAGCGTGTAATCCGTGTCCCCAGTGCCGGTGTTTGTGTTCGCGCCGGTGTTCGTCAGGTCCGCGAGGCTGTCAAGGCCGCCGAGTTGGCTGACCAGACCGAGCAGGCTGGATAGGCCGCCCGCGGTCGATGTGCCGCTCGTGCCGGTGTTACCGGCGGCGCGAATCGCGCCCTCTTCCGTGTTCGGTTGGCCAAAACGGGGCCCCGTGAGGCGGATGCCCTGCAGGCCGTTGTGCCGGCTGAGGGCGGCCTTGACCCACGTGCCGGGTGAGCGGGCCGCGACGAAGCCGCCGGAGGCGTTCTCGGCCGGTGTGTTGGCGGCGAGGTTCGTTGCGTCGGTCGTGCTGGTCGTCTGGGCGGCGACCGGGTAGACCAGGAACGCGGTCAGAACGAGCGCGACTGCAAAGCGGCGGGACATAGTTCATCCTCACTGCGCGTGATACGCCTATCCTCTCCCGGTATTCTGCCCTATTATAGCCTGATCGGCAAAGGGCAGATGCACGCTAACCCGGGGACCGAAGGACGCAGTCGCATGTCATGGACGCACGTACGACGCAGGTTCGCCGGGGGCAGCGCGTTGACGGCCCTATCGTATCTCATTGTCTTTGCGTCACTTATGGGCTGCGAGCGCTCGGACGGTCCGCCGTCGGGCGACGCGCGGGCCCTGCGCGGCGCGCTCGTTGCGGTGATCGGACCCGCCGAGGGACACCCGCAATGGCCCGGTATTCGCGGTGGCGCGGAGCGCTTCGCCGCCGGCAACCCTTCGCTCCGACTGCTGTGCACCGCCCCCCGCGAGGAGTGGGGCGAAACGCTGGCGACCGCGGTGGAGCGCGTCCTGTCCGATCGGCCGGCGATCGTTTGCCTGTGGATCACGGATCCCGAAGCCGCCGCACCGAGCGTTGCACGGATTGCGAACCAGCAGGTGGTCCTGGTCACGATGAACGCGCGCGCCACGGCTGGATACCCGGCGGCCCATGTGGACCTCGACTGGTCCAGCGCGGCGCACCTGCTCGGCAGCCAGCTCGGCGTGGTCGCCGCCGGCCGGCGCAGCTATGTCCTGGTCCACGAGGAGGGGCGCGATCCGCTCGCCACCGCCTGCTACCGGCGCTTCGCGGCAGCGGCTTCGCGGCAGTACGACCTGACGCTGCTTGAGGCGCGCCGCGGCACTGGCGACCCGCGCGCGGCGGTCGAGGAGCTTCTGGGGCGGTTCTCGCACGCGGGCCTGGTTATTACGCTGAATCCAGATGTCTGGCTGACGGCGCGGGCGGGCTGGGACGGTGAGCTGCGGGCCCGCAATCGCGAATTCCGCTTCGCGACGTTGTCGGCGGCGCCCGTGCTGTGGTCGCGGCTGGGAACGCCGGCCGCGCCGGGCGACGCGGCCGCGCTCGTTGGGCCGCTGGACGGCCAGATCGGGTACGCGGCCGTTGAGTTGGCGGCGCGCCTGTTGCTCGGCACGCAGCGCGCGACGCTGGAGCGCGTGATCTCCTGCGAACTGGTTACGCCGGAGACCCTCGCCGATTTCGCGCAGCGCTACGCGGCCGCAGCGAACGGGCTGGACGTCTCCAAGTGGCTGCCCCGGACGACGACCGCACCAGCCGCAAGATAGACGCGGCAGCGCGAAACTGCCGCGCCGCGCGGCCCTGGCCGCCATCGATCCAGTTTGACGGAGCGCTATCTCTCCGTCTTCTCGACGCAGCAGATGTCCATCGTGGCCAGCTCATCGAGGATCGGGTTGTAGATCTCCGGCGTCACGGGCACATGCACGCCGGTCGTGCGAATCTGCCCCGTGAGGATCAGCTTGCTGCCGACCGCCGCCGGCAGGCTGACAGTGCGGGCCATCGAACTGTCGCCGTCGGGCTGGCCATAGTCGATCAGCGTTGACGAGATCCGCTGCTCCTTGCCGTCCGGGAAGCGCGCCACGAAGCGGTGGATGAGCACGATCATGTCCCGCTCGCCCTTCTTGTACGGCATCTTCGCATCCAGCCGCGCGGCGAGCACATCGAGCGCCGTCGTCTGCTGGCCGGTGATCGGCAGCGGGTCGTTTGAGAACAGGCCAAGCCACTCGAAGCGATCGAGCACGTTGGACTTCACGTCGAGTTTCAGGTGCTGCGCGACCTGGGCCCGCAGGTCCTTGGTCGTTTTGCTCTTGATGAACCCCGCGATCCACTCGGCGAAAGTCATCCCGGCGGGATAGGTGACCGGCGTCTCGTCGAGCAGGCCCAGGTCCACGACCTTCTTCAGGCACGCGCACCAGCCGGGATAACGCAGCGTCCCGCGGAACATAGTCTCGATGCCCGCGAGCCCGTAGATCTCGACGTAAATCAGCGAGTCGCGGTTCGGGTAGCCTTCCAGCTCGCCGATGCCTGCCACCGGCACCGGATGATGGTGCGAGAACAGCTCCGGCCCGGGGATCTCGACCAGCTTGCCATTCTCGCGATAGCGGGCGGCGTTCTTGCCGGCCGTGCACACGCCGCGCGGGCTCCACGAGAACTTGTAGCCCCACGGGTTGTCGTTGGCTTCCGGCGCGGGCAGCCCGCCGCAGTAGGACTTGAAGGAAACGACTTGGCCGCCCCGCTTGGCGACATCGTGGATGATCCGCATCGCCGACATGTGGTCGATGCCGGGGTCCACGCCGACCTCGTTGAGCAGCATGACGCCGGCGGCGCGCGCCGCCCCGTCGAGGGCGCGCATTTTCGGGCTCACGTACGACGTCGTGACCATGTGCTTGCGGTGCGAGACGCACATCTCGGCGACGACCGGGTGCAGCGGTGCCGGCAACAGGCTGATGGCCAGGTCATGCTCGCTGACCAGCTTCTCGAGCTTGGCAGTCTCGTTGGCCAGCAACTGCAACGCCGCGCCGCGCGGATGGCCGGCGATCAGGGCTTCCGCCTTGCTGACGGTCCGCGACGCGACGGTGACGTGGAAGTCCGGCGGATTCAGCAGGTAGCGGACCAGCGGACGGGAAACCAGACCGGCACCGAGAACGAGAATCTTCTTCATGGGCTGCTCTCCTGTGACGCCGGCCCGGGGCCGGCTGCGCTCGCGGCGGCACGCCGGTGCCGCGCGGCGCTCAACGTAGCTTGGACTCCAGGTATTGGTAGGGCGGCGTCAGCCGGCCCTTGTAGACGATCGTCGCGCGCCGCAGCTCGGGCGGTAGGCCGCTGGCCGCCAGCTCGCCGGAAAAATCGGCCCGCGCGAGCGCGGGAATCAGCGGGCGGAGTGATTGCCCGAAATAGGTCGATGCATCGACGGGCAGCTCGCACGGCAGGATGTCCACGGCCAGAATCACCGGACCTTCGCCCGTGACGCCCGGGTGCGTGGCGCCCGTCTGCGGCTCGTACACGTAGACCGGATCGCCGGGCTCGGTCGCGCGGACGGTGCACTCGATCGAGCCGTCGATGTCGCACGAGATGTCGCCGATCACCCGCAGCCGTGGGCGCTGCGGGCCGCCGAACAGGCCGCGCAGGTCGGCGTTGGTCACCAGCCGCGGGTACTTCGGTTCCCAGTAGATGCAGTTGATCAGCAGGCTGAGGTGCGGCACGTGGGCACAGAATGTCGCCCGGTACTCTTCCGGATGCTGGTAGTAGTGCTGCAGCTCGAACGCCGCGCCCGTCGCGCGCGCCGCCATGTGCTCCTCGCGAAAAACCACCTTGAAGCACTCGCGGGCGCTGGGCTTGAGTCGCGGAAGTTCCTCGGGCGTGATCGCGCGCATGGGCAGCAGGTCGTAGATTTCCTGCGCGCCCTGCGACACGTTGCCGTAGCCTGCGAAACCGCACACCAGCGGCTGGATCTGCGCGGGCAGGCCGTCGCGGCGGATCTGCGCCCCCAGCGCGGCGAGCTCGTCGCGCGCATGCGCGAGGTCGCGGTAGTCATAAGCCCGGCGCACCTGGGTGAACGGGTTGGCGATGCGCTCGTGCGCGAGACGCTGCCCGAACGCCCAGAGCGAGTCGATCATGCCGGCCAGCCCCGCGAAGCGCCCGAAGAACACTAGCCGCCGACCGTGCTCGTCCACGATGCGCTCGTAGTCAATCAGCGTACAGCCCAGCTCGAGCAGGCGCTTCAGCATCGGCATGTTCGCCGGCTGGCCCTTGATGGTGTGGGAAAAGAAGACGTACGTCTTGCCCGGCTCGAAGTAGCGGGGCGGGATCTCCTTGACCCCCAGGATGATTGGGCAGGCGCGCAGGTCGTCGACGATCGTCGCGCCGGCCGCCCGGTACTCGGCCTCGGCGAACCGCCGGATGGGGGAGGATTGGACCTGCACGGCCAGCCCGTGCTCCTGTATCAACACGCGCACATCGGCGGGCACCAGCGGCACGCGGGCTTCCCATTGGCTCTTGTCTTCGCGTCGAATCCCGATCATGGATGTCTTCCCGACAGCTCGCTATCAATCACCGTGGAATACAGCGGCCGACCGGGCTGCCGATCGCCGGGCTGCGCCGGATGCGCTACGGGCCTGACCGCGCCGCGATCCTGCGCCCCTCCTCGTGAATCTGGCCTTTTATCATAAGCGGATGCGGTGGTCAACAACCCGCGCTGCGGCGGGCGGGCACACCGCGCGCCGTGCGGCTAGAATGGTGTGTGCGGACCGCGGCGCGCGGCGTGCGCCAGCGCGGCGGCCCACGCTGAGGAGCGATAAACCCCATGTTTAGATCGCATAGGCCGGTACGTCGGACGCCCTGGGCCGTGGCGGCCATCGCCGTGCTGTGCGTCGGCGTCGGCGACCGCGGACTCACCCCCGGCGCCGCCGCCGTCGAACGCGGCGAACTCCAGGCGACCAGCGACGAGTTGGCCCAGCTGCAGGCCGACTTGCCCGAAGTGCAGACCGTCTCGCGCGCGTTTCGGCTGGTCGCGAAGATCGCACGCCCCGGCGTAGTGCATATCCGCGTGCGTGGCGGCGAGCGCGAGGGCGATGACGCGGACGGCAGCCAGCGGCTGCGCGAGCGATTGAAGGACATGATCCCGCCCGATCAGCTCGAGCACTGGTTGCGGCGCATCCCCGATGGCTCGGCCAGCGGAATCGTGATGGACGCGGCCGGCCACATCCTGACGAACAACCACGTCGTCGCCAACCGCGCGGAGATCACCGTGGTGCTGTCCGACGAGCGCGAGTTCGACGCCACGATCGTCGGCCGCGACCCGAAGACCGATCTCGCCGTCGTCAAGATCGACGCCCCCGACCTGCACCCGCTGACCTTCGGCGACAGCGACGCCCTCGACGTCGGTGACTGGGTCATCGCCGTCGGCTCGCCGTTTGGCCTGACGCAGACCGTGACGCACGGCATCGTCAGCGCCAAGGGCCGGACGCGCGTCGCGGGCGTCGACATCCGCTACCAGGACTTCATCCAGACCGACGCCGCGATTAACCCGGGCAACTCCGGCGGCCCGCTGCTGAACCTGCGCGGCGAGGTCGTCGGCGTGAACACGGCGATCGCGACGCACGGCGACGGCGTCAACGCGGGCATCGCCTTCACAATTCCATCCAACATGGCGGTCAAGATCGCCGCTCAGCTCAAGGCCGGCGGCGAGGTCCGCCGCGGCTACCTCGGCATCCTGCCGACCGGCCTGACGCGCGACGACGTCGAGATCTTCGGCCTGCGCGACACGAACGGCGTGCTGGTGGACAAGGTGATCGAGGACTCGCCGGCGGCGCGCAGCGGTCTGCAGCTCGAGGACGTGATCATGTCGGTGAACGGTACGCCGGTCACCGGCCTGGAGCAGTTTCGCACGCTCGTGGCCGACTTGGGCCCGGATGAAAGCGCCCGGCTGCGCATCGTGCGTGATCGACGGGAGCAGGACCTGACGGTGCGGCTGGGTCTGCAGCCGGAAGATGTGACGGCGCCGGTTTCCGCGCTGCGCGACGAGGGCCGGCCGCTGGCGCGCCTGGGGCTCGGCGTGCGGACGGCCCGCACGGGCGGCGTGCTCGACTTCTGGATGGGCCGCTACGACGAGGTACCGCGCGGCGTCATGATCATGCGACTGGACGAGCAGTCGACGGAGGCCGCACCGGATGTGCAGCCGTTTGAAGTGGTTGTCGGCTGCAACGGCAGGCCGGTGTCGTCGGTCCATGAGCTGAATGAGCTGCTGAAGGGCGTCGCGGCGGGCGAGAAAGTCCGCCTGGAGATACTCGAGCCCACCGGCGATCGACGCATCGTCCCTGCGACCGTTCACGCGAAGTAGCGCCCGGCGCTGCGGCATATCCGGCACTGGGGCACCGGCGTTCTGCCGGCCAGAGTTTGCGCAGGCTCGAAACCGTCCACCGTGGTAGCCCCGATCGGTTAACATGCCGCGACATGTCGCCGGTGCTCGCTGCCGCCGTGGTAGTGCTGCTCGAGGGCCTCGTCCTCTGGGCGGTGTTTCCCATCATGAGCTACTACTGCGCCGAGTTCGGCGGCGGGCCGGTCGCGGTTGGGGTCATGTTCGCACTGCTGTCCGCGCCGCGCGTGATCTGCAATCCACTGTTCGGGTGGCTGGCCGAGCGGTTCGGGCGGCGGCCGCTGATGGCGGTCGCGAGCCTCGGCACGATGGCCGGCTCGATTCTCTGGGCCGTGTCGCCGGACCTCACCTGGCTGGCCGTGTCGCGCGCGATCGCAGGCGTGTTTGGTGCGCAGGCGGCGTTGTCCGCGACCGTCGTGGCCGACACGACGCCGCCGGAGCGGCGCGGCCGCGCGATGGGCGTGGTCGGGGCGGCCTTCGGTCTCTCCATGGTCTTCGGCCCGCTCCTCGGCAGTGAAGTGACCACGCAGTGGTCACATGCCGCCGTCGGGTGGGTCAGCGCCGCCTTGCAGGGCCTGTCGGTGCTGACGGTCGTGTTCGTCCTGAAGGAGACGCACCCGGCGCGGCTGGACCCACGCGCGCCGCGTGTTCCGGCCCCGACCAACTGGCAACTGTTGCGCCGGCCACGTGTCACGCCGTTGCTGCTCGTCACGTTCGGCAGCGCGTTGGCGCTGTCGCAGGTGACGACCACGTTCGCGATGCTGGGCGAGAGTGTCTACCACTTTGCGGAGCGCCAGGCCGGGTACGCCTTCACGGTGTTCGGATTGATCGGGACTCTGGTGCAGGGCGGCGTCGTGCGGGTCCTGCACCCGCGCTGCGGCGATCGCAGGCTGGCGCTGGTCGGCCTGGCGTGTATCGTGGGCAGCGCGCTCGTGATCCTCGCGCAGCCGCCCGAGTGGACGCTGTGGCTGTGCATGGGACTGGTCGGCGGCGGTGTGGCGCTGAGTACGCCGACCATCGCCGCGCTGTTGTCGGGCAGCGTCGGGCCGGAGCAGCAGGGCACGGTCATGGGGCTGAGCCAGGGCACGATGTCGCTGGGACGGGCGGCGGGCGCTCCACTGGCCGGCTGGTTCTTCGCGGCACTGACGCCGACGGCGCCGTACGGCCTGACCGCTCTGGTCGCCGTCCTGGCCGCGGCGCTGCTCTGGCCGATCAAGGACGGGCGGGGCCCACCGCCGCGGCCGGTACCGTCCAATGCAGCCTGACGCTACCGGTGATCGAACCGGTAGACGATCAGCGCTTCCTGCTTCAATTCCTCGCTCTTGATGCTGTGCTCCGTGCGCTGCGGCGAACCGAGCCGCGCGCTCAGCGCCTGCACATACGCCTCGAGCTGCTCGTCCGAGAAGTCCACCTTCGGGTGCACGGCCCGGTACGCGAGCAGCCACACGCGGCCGCCCGGCGGTGCGGAGACCGACTCCGGCGGCGGTGCCAACTCGATCTGCGGCGGTGCGAAACGCAGCGCGTCGAATACAAACTGCCCACCCACGCCATGCCAGTCGCCCAGGTACGGCGCGTAGGGCACCTGCCGATCGGCGTTGAAGATCACCCAGCGGTCGCCGGGCGCGGTTTGCCGCGCGACGGCGCGGACCGCCTCGCGTCCCCTGTAAACGGACAGGGATTTGT
Source organism: Phycisphaerae bacterium (assembly GCA_017999985.1). NCBI lineage: Bacteria > Pseudomonadati > Planctomycetota > Phycisphaerae > Phycisphaerae bacterium. Next base: position 13,719 of record JAGNKU010000016.1, read on the forward strand.
ACGGCTGAATCACGTCGGCGAGCACAGCGCCGACCATGAACAGGGCCAGCGCCGCGGTGGCCGCGTACACGCCGTTGCGCAGGTGGAAGGGCCACGGCCGCGTCCAGATGCCGCCCCGCGCGCGCATCGCCCGGACCAGCTGGCGCACGACGAAGTGCAGCGCGACCCACGCGCCCAGCCCCGTCAGGAGGCCGATCGCGGGTGCCATGTACAGCGACGTCCGCGCCGAGCCGCCATACGGGTACGCGTGCCAAGCGGCGGCGACGAACGTCAGCGGCAACGGCGTCAGCAGCAGCACGACGAGCGCCGGCCGCCGCCGCCACAACCGCACGGCGCCCACCAGGAACAGCAGGAACGTGGCGACGCTGCCAGGCGCGGTCCCGCCGTGCGGATACGCGAACATGAGTCCCGTGTGAATACCGACAAACCACGCCGGCAATTTCCACGGCTCCGCCAGCGGTGGAAACGTCTTGCGCCACATCGTGATCTCGGTCAGGTGGCTCGCGAATTGTGCATGGGGCCGCCCGTAGACCCAGTACATCCACCCGTAGCTCGCACAGAAGACGAGCCCGAACGCGAGCCAGCCGGCGAGTACGCCCGCGCGGCCTTTCTCGCGCACCAGCAGCCACGTCAGCAGCACGCCGACGCTGCCGCCGATGAACGCGACGGGGTACGCGCACCACGGCGAGACCGCGGCCAGCACGACCAGCGCGACCCACCGCGCCGCCGAGCGCGGTTGTTCGAACACGCTCCACGCCAGCATCGTCATGCCCAGCGCGACGAGCAGGTCCGTTTCGTAGGGCTTCACCTCGGCCGAGTGTCGCACCACGTAGAACGAGGCCGCAAAAATGCCGATCGCGAGCAGCGCCGCGCGGCGCGGCAACACGCGACCGGCAAACCGCCAGAACAGCAGCAGGGCCACGACGCCGGCCACGTACGGCAGCAGGTGCAGCGCCTGCTCGGAAAGCCCCAGCACGCGGCTGATGGCGAGTTCGGCCCACATGAACAGCAACGGGACGATCTGCCCATACACCGACGGCTCGATCATCTCGCGGTAGTCGCGCACGACCAAGTCGACGGCGACGAACGCCTCGTCCCCCCAGATCGGCATGCCCAGCGCGTAGTGAACCGTGCGCCAGATCAGGCCGAGCACAGCTAGTGCGAGCGTGAGCTGACGCGCGGTTGGTCGTTGTCGCGGCACGCGCTCACGCCTCCGCGACCGGGCTGGTCGACACCTGGACCTCGTCGTCCGTCCGCACCAGGTCGATATGGCATCGCCAGTGCGGGTCGGGCTGCGGGAAATCCGTGCGGTAGTGCACGCCGCGCGACTCGCAGCGCGTGGCCGCGCCGGTCGCGATCCCCAGCGCCACGGTCAGCAAGTTTTGCGTTTCCCAGGCGCGCGGCGTATCGAAGACCTTGTCCATCACGTAGCGCGCCCAGAACTCCACGATCTCGATCGTCTCGCGCAGCCGATCGCCGCTGCGCTCGACCGCCACGTTGCGCGACATCAGGCTCGTCAGGCTGTTGGCGACGTCGGTCAGGTCCAACTCGGTGCGGGTCGAGCGCGGCAGCAGATGACTGACCGGCAGGGGGCTGTTGATGCGGTGATTCGCGGTCGCCAGCTCGCCGGCGAGTCGCCCCGCCCGCCGCCCATAAACCAGCCCTTCGAGCAGCGAGTTGCTCGCCAGGCGATTCGCGCCGTGCAGCCCGCTCGACGCCACCTCGCCGCACGCCAGCAGCCCGGCCAGGTTCGTCTGCCCGCGTTCGTCCACCACGACGCCGCCCACCGCGTAGTGGGCGCTCGGCCGGACGGGAATCAGGTCGCGTTCCGGCTGGATGTCGAAATCGGCGCACAGTCGCGCCAGGTTCGGAAAGCGCTCGGCGAAATGCCCCGGCGGAAAATGCCGCACGTCGAGATACACGCAGGGGCTGTGCCCGCGCTGCATCTCGGCGGCGATGGCACGGCTGACAATGTCGCGCGGCGCCAGCTCGGCGCGCTGGTCGTAGTGCAGCATGAATCGCCGGCCCTCGCGGGTCACCAGGCGCGCGCCCTCGCCGCGGACGGCCTCGCTGATCAGCTCGCGGGCGGCCCCGGCGACGTACAGCGTGGTCGGGTGGAACTGCACCATCTCGAGATCGCGCAGCACCGCGCCGGCCCGAAACGCCATCGCCAGCCCGTCCCCGGTCGCCACGGCGGGGTTGGTCGTCTCACGGTAGGCCCGGCCGCAGCCGCCGGTCGCGAGGATCGTCGTGGTGGCCCAGAACATCTGGTGGCCATGCTTCGGGTGGGCGGTGAGCACGCCGACGACCTGTCCTTCGTGCGTCAGCAGGTCGATCGCAAAGCACTGTTCGAAAATGCGGATGCGCGGATGGGATTGCGCCCGCGCCAGCAGCGCACGCAGGATCTCGCGCCCGGTCGTGTCGGCGGCGTGGATGATCCGCGCCACCGAGTGCCCACCCTCGCGACCGGCCTCGAGCTGCGGGCCGTTGCGGTCAAATACCGCGCCGTATTGCTCGAGCGCCCGCACCAGCTCCGGCGCCTCGCTCACCACGCTGCGGATGAGCGCCGGGTGGCCCAGGCCACAGGCCACGTCGATCGTGTCGCGGGCGTGCTGGTCCGGCGTATCGCCCGGAATCGTCGCGGCCGCGATGCCGCCCTGGGCGTAGGCCGTGGCCGAGTGATCGGCGCGGTCCTTGGTGACGACCACGACGTCGGCGTGCTCGGCCGCCTGCAGTGCCGCTTCCAGCCCGGCGATGCCGGAGCCCAGCACCAGCACGTCGGTGAACAGGTGCGGCAGGCGGTGGTGCTCAAAATTGGTCAGGTAGCGGCGGCGGCCGATGGCACTGCTCATGGTCGGGTTCTAGTGTGAGAAGCGGCGCACGCGGGCGTCGGTGACGAGCATATCGACCCGCACGTCCGATGGGCCGACCGGGATGCGCTCGACGACCTGGTCCTCGAGGGCCAGGGCGCACGAGACGCCACGAAAGTCCGGGTGCGATAGGAAGCGGTCATAGAAGCCGCGCCCGCGGCCTAGGCGGTTGCCGTGCTCGTCGAAGCCGAGACCGGGCACGATGACGAGGTCGATGTCGGAGACGGGGATGGGCATCCCCTCGACGGGCTCGCGGATGCCCATAAAGCCTTCTTGTACGCCGCTGGCCAGGGACTGGATCTCGACCGGCAGCATGCGCCGCTGGTCCCAGGAGACACGCGGGGCCAGGACGGTCTTCGTGTCGGCCCAGGCCTGCAGCGCGAGCTGGCGCGTGTCCACCTCGTGCGCGGTTGACAGAAACAGCATCAGGACCTCGGCGCGCCGGTACTCGTCCTGCTCGCAGAGCAGGCGACAGGCGGCGGCGCTGCGCTGCTGGAGGGCCTCGGGCGCGATTGCGCTCAGGCGGCGGCGCAGGTCCTGTCGCAGCAGTTTCTTCGGCACCGTCAACTCTTCTGCTTGGGGCTGGACGTAGCAGGATGTGCCGCGCGCATCGCGCGCCACTCCCGTACCATACGTCCCTCCTGTCCACGCTCCGTGGGATTGTAATACGTCCGGGCCACTCCCAGGTAGTCCTGCGGAACATAACCTGAAGGATCATCGTGCGGGTACTTGTACCCCGCGCCGCGCCCCAGCCGGGCTGCGCCCCCGTAACTCGCGTCCCGCAGGTGCGGCGGCACCGGCAGCGTCAGCCCCTCGCGTACCTCCTGGCGGGCCGCGCCGATCGCCAGCGTGACGGCGTTCGATTTCGGGGCACACGCGATGTACACGGCCGCCTGCGCCAGCGCGAATTGACACTCCGGCAAACCCACGGCCGCCGTGATCTGGACGGCCGCGGCGGCCAGCACCATCGCCAGCGGGGCGGCGTTCCCCACGTCCTCGGAGGCGCAGATCGCAATCCGCCGGGCGATGAAACGCGGGTCCTCGCCGCCCTCCAGCATCCGGGCAAGCCAGTACAGGGCCGCGTCGGGGTCGCTGCCGCGCATGCTTTTGATGAAGGCGGACGCGATGTCGTAATGCGTGTCGCCGGTGCCGTCATAACCCTGTGACTTCTGCTGCATGGACTCCGCGGCGATCGCGACCGTGACATGCGGCGGGGTGTCCCCGTGTGACTGCGAGAGCACGGCGACCTCGAGCGCGGCGAGCGCACGCCGCGCATCGCCGTCGGCGCGCTGGGCGATGAAACGCAAGGCGGCGTCATCGGCCGTCGCGCGCGCGGCACCCAGGCCGCGCTCGCGATCCGTCAGGGCCCGCCGGAGCAGCACCTCAATCTGCTCCGGCGTGAGCGGGCGGAACTCGAAGACCTGGCTGCGTGAGATCAGGGGACTGTTGACGGCGAAGAAAGGGTTTTCGGTGGTTGCGCTGACCAGGACGAGCGTGCCCTCTTCGACGTCGCGAAGTAGTACGTCCTGCTGGGCTCGGTTGAAGCGGTGTATCTCGTCGAGGAACAACACGGTGCGCTGGCCATGGGCGGTCAGCCGGTCGTGGGCGGCTTCGATGACGGCGCGGACGTCCTTCACGCCCGCCTCAGCGGCGTGGAGTGTGACGAACTCGGCCTTGGTGTAGCCGGCAATCAGCCGGGCAAGCGTCGTTTTGCCGCAGCCGGGCGGGCCGTAGAGAATCGCGCTGGTGAGCCGGTCGGCTTCGAGCAGTCGCCGGAGCAGCCGGCCCGGCCCGGCGAAGTGTTCCTGGCCGACGAACTCGTCGAGGTTCTGCGGACGCATGCGGACTGCAAGCGGTTGCACGCGTTGCACAGCAGCCTCCCGTTGTGCGGCGAACAAGTCCATGGACGGGCAGTATAACCGCCCGGCGGCGTCGGGTCAGGCGTTATTGCGGGCGAACCGGTAATTCAGCGCACCGCCCGGCAGCGCAAGTGTGCACCACCCAGGCGCGCTCACGCCACCGCGTGCGCGGGTTTCGGCAAGTCGTCCCGGATTTTCTGCTGCGTAACGCTGTCGCCGGACGTGGTGAACAGGACCATGTCGTCCTTGATCCGGGCCTGGAGGTGCACCGGGCGCTGCCACAGCTTCTGCAGGTTCGTGAGGCACTCGGTGGCGTACTTGATGTCCAGGTCAATCCCGATGTGCTTGTGCGCGAGGTACAACTCGCCGCGATTCGCGTAGTTCCCGTCGACCACGTAGATGTACGGCTGGCCGTGGTTGGTCAACTGGAATAGCAAAGTCTGTTTGATCTGGTTGAAGTCGTGATTCACAACCACCATGCGCCCCGTCGCCGGGTCACGCCGGTAGTGATAGAGCTTGTAGCGGTCGACGAACTCCGGCGTCAGGAATTCGTCGATGAACGTGACGTCGTTGTGGACGCGCCGGGCCTCGAAGATCTTCTGCAAACCCTGGCCCAGCCCGGTGTCCCAGCGGCGGCGCTGCTCGATCGACTCGCACTCCTCGTATTCTTTGCCGAAGCGCCCGCGGTTCCAGCGGTCCTCGATGTCGCGGAAGAGCTCGACGCCCATCTTGTACGGGTTCAGCCGCCCCGGCCCCGTCGCCAGCGTGCCCGAGTGGTGGTCGGCATAGGTGATGAGCTCGTCGTCGCGCAGGTGAAAGCGCGTCATCATGCGCGAGTGCCAGAAGGTCGCCCAGCCCTCGTTCATGATCTTGGTCATGCCCTGGGGCGCGAAGTAGTACGCCTCCTCGCGGATGATGTCGAGGCAGTCGGCCTGCCAGTCCGCGAGCCGGGCGTGATGTAGGACGAAGGCGAGCACGTCGCGCTGTGGCGCGCTCGGAAACGCCTGCCGCTGGGCCTGCTCGGCCTTCTCTTCCGCCTCGCGCTCGGCGCGCAGCCGATCCGGCGGATTGATGTAGCGCTCCATGTACGGCTTGGCCGGGTAGCGGATGCCACGCTCGACCTGCTCGCGCAGCGTGGGGCGCTGTGGCCGGCGCGGCGGCTCGGCACGGGCCATGAACGGCGAGTAGGGGTCGATCAGGTTCTCCAGCGACAGGCACACGTCGAGGAACTGCTCGACGGTCTCGAAGCCCTCCCGGTCAATGTGCCGATGGATCCGGGTGGCGTGGTTCGCCATGCCATCCATCATCTTGCGGTTAGTTTTGCTGAACCAGACGTTGTTTTTGAAGAAGTCGCAATGGCCGTACACGTGCGCCATCACGGTCTTCTGATCGACGAACTCGTTGTCCGACAGCAGGTAGGCGTAGCAGGGGTCATTGTTAATGACCATCTCGTAGATCTTGCCCAGCCCGTACTGGTGCTGCTTGCGGAGCCGCTCGTAATCCATGCCGAAGCGCCAGTGCGGATAGCGCTGTGGAAAGCCCCCGTACGCGGCGATCTGGTTCATCTGCTCGAAATCGAGGATCTCGAAGATCGTGTCGAAGAAGTCCAGCCCCTGGGCGCGGGCCACTTCCTCGATGACACGCCGCTGTCGCTCCAGCTCGGGTGGAATCGTCCTCAGCACGCGGACCTCCAGTCTGCTGTCTGTCGGATTCTATCGTCCTTCGGGCCGGCGGTCTTCTGGCGGCCGCCCGGACGCAGCTCTTTCCCGGCCGGCGATTTACGAACCGCCCGCCGTCGGGTAGATTCTGGACCGCGGCCGCCGCCTCGGTCGCGCCGCGACCGCGGGAGATCGCCATGGACGCTGAGACGCCGCCCGCTGCCACCACCGCCGAGCCCGCCGTTGTGCCGCGCCGCAAGGGCCCACCGGCCTGGGGCGTCGCGCTCTTCCTGGTCCTGCTCGCGGGCGTGATCGCCACCAGCCAGTGGCTTACCACGTCGGGCGCCCCCGTGCAGTGGATCGACGACGATCTCGCGGTGGCACTGGCCCAGGCCCAAAGCCGCCGCTGCCGCGTATTCCTGTATCTCTATGAGCCCAACGACCCGATCCATGCCCGGAATGAGCGCGAGGTGTTCGCGCAGCGCTGGGCACGCCGGCCGCTCGAGCAGGCCGTCAGTTGCCGGGTCGCCCTCCAGCCCGGAGACGTGCGGCGCGTGAAGTACGGGTACGAGGGCCGCCCGCTCTTCTTGCTGCTCGATGCCAAGGGCAACCGCCAGGGACCGGCGGTGTCCGGGGCCGTGGACGAACGCGAGTTCATGACCTTCATTGGCCGGCCCGCGCTCGATTACGCCGCCCAGCAGGCCCAGAAGGCGTCGGCGGGACAGTCTGAGGGCCAGGATGGCGCCCACCGGTAACATCGCCGCGCGTGATCTGCGCGTCGCCGGTCCGCGTCGCCGGCTCTCCCCCGCGGTCGTGGGCTTGGCCGCCGGGCTGGCGGCGCTCGTGCTATACGCCGCCACCGGCTCACGGGGTGTGGAGTGGCAGGACTCCGGCATTCACCAGTATCGCATCCTGACTGGCCGAATTGAGAGTCCGCTCGGGCTCGCCTTGTCGCATCCCCTGCACTATTGGCTCGGACGCCTGATGCTGCGTGTCCCACTGGGTGATCCGATCCACAAGCTCAACCTTTTGTCCGGTCTGTGCGGGGCCGCCGCTGTGGGCGTGCTCGCCGGTGTCCTCACCAGGCTGACGCGCAGTGCGTTGGCAGCCGGCTTTGCAGCGGCGGCCGTGGGGCTCGCTCACGCGTTCTGGCAGATGTCCGCGCTGACCGAGACGTACACCCTGGCGGCCATGCTCATGACGATCGAGTGGGCCCTCTTGCTTGGATTCGTGCATTCACAACGGCCGATCTGGCTCGTCGGTGTCTTGGCCGTAAATGGGCTGCAGGTTGCGGACCACCTGCTCGGCCTGTTTCCGTTGCTCTCATATGTGGTCCTGCTGGCAGTCCTGGTCGTGCGTGGCCGTGTCCGGCCCGGCTGGCTCGTAGTCGCTGCGGGCGTCTGGTTGCTGACGGCTTCGTGCTATTGGACCCTCGTCCTGGCGCATTGGCAACGAACGGGTGACCTGGCCGAGACTGTTCGCTCTGCGCTGTTTGGTGGCAGCGCGCGAACGACCGGCTGGACTGGCAATGTCCTTAACGTTCAGATGTCGCTCGCTCAGATCAAGCTTGTCACCTTTGCGTTCATTTACTGCTTCCCCTGTGCGACAGCAGCGGTCGCCTGCGTTGGTCTGCTGCGACGGGCACGCGGCAGACGGCGCATCTTTCACTGGGTGCTGCTCGGGCAAACCTTGCTGATCTGCGTGTTCGTCGGCCGCTACAGGATTCCTGACGTCTACAAGTACTTTGTCCCGATCTGTGCAGTGACCGCGCTCTGGTTCGGTTGGGGGGTAGCAGGGATGCTACGCCGTTGGCGTGTTGGACCTGGCAGGTGGTGGCTGCTGGGGCTGCTGACCGCGAATGCGCTGCTACCGGTGGTGGTGTACTTTTGCTTTCCCATCCTCGCCGCGAGCCACGGCTGGCTCGCGGGCCAGTTGCGGGACATTCCCTACCGCGACGAATATCAGCATTTCTTTCGACCCTGGCGGCATAGCGGACGCGGTGCTGCGACGTTGGCGTCCAGCGCCATGGAGCAGCTGGGATCCGGCGGCTGGCTGATCGGTGATAACACGACCGCCTTCCCTGTGGCAATCACCTATCTCGTGCAGGGCGGCCCGCCCGCGGTGCGCGTGTACTGGTTCCGCGAATGCCTGACCGACCCCGCCCAGCCGCCACTGACAGACGACGAACTCGGCGCACACGTCCGCGGCGGCGGTCGCGTGCTGCTCGTGCCGTCCGCCTTGATCGAGCGGCAGATTCCGCCGCCGCTCGAAATCGACAAGAGCCAGCCGCTCTGGCGCGTGGTCGCGCCTACCCCTTGAGCTTCTTGATTTCCGCCGTCATCGCCGGCACCACCTTGAACAGGTCGCCGACGATCCCATAGTCCGCGATCTTGAACAGCGGCGCCTCCTTGTCCGTGTTGATCGCGACGATCACCTTGCTGCCGCGCATGCCCGCCAGGTGCTGGATCGCGCCGCTGATGCCGCATGCGATGTACAGCCGCGGCGTCACCGTCTTGCCCGTCAGGCCGACCTGCCGGCTGTGCGGCTGGTAGCCGGCGTCGCACGCGGCGCGCGAAGCGCCGACCGCGGCGTCGAGCTCTTTGGCCAACTCAAAGATGATGCGGAAATTGTCCTCGTTCTTTAGCGCCCGCCCGCCGGACACGATGATGTCTGCCTCAGTGACGTCCTTGACCGTCCCGCCGGCCTTCGCCAGCTCCTTCACATCGATGCGATCATCGCCGGCGACCGGGGCGTACGCCAACGTCTCGCGTGCCGCGCCGCCGCCGCCGGTCGCGGCCGGGAAGCTGTTGGGCCGCACCGTCGCAACCGCCAGCCGATCCTTCGGGAACCGCACGTGACAGAACGCCTTGCCGTTGTACACGGGCCGCCGGACATCCAGCCCGCCGTCCGCGCCGATCGTCAATTCAACAACGTCGGTCGCGACCGCCGCTTGCATCCGGGCGGCGACGCGCGCCCCCAGATCGCGCCCCATGAACGTCGCCGGCAGCAGCAGCACGCGCGGCTCGACCTTCGCGACGGCGGCGGTCAGGGCCGTGCGATAGCGGAGGGCGGAATACAGGCCCAGCGCCGGCGCACTGGTCGTGATAATGCGGTTCACGCCCGCCTTGTCGAGCGCGGCCGTCGCCGCATCGAGCTTGTCACCGATCAGGCACGCCACGACCTGACCGCCGGTCTTCGCCGCCAGGTCGCGGGCGGGCGTGACGATCTGCAAAGCCGTGGGGTGAAGTTGGTCATTTCGCTGTTCGGCAAAGATCAGAATATCGTTGCTCATGTTCGCTCCAGGCAGCTCTCAGAGGTCATGGTCCAGTCGCGCACGGGGCCGGGACCCCGCCCCCATCATCAGATCGCCTTCGCCTCTTCGCGCAGCAGGCGCACCAGCTTGCGGGCGGCTTCTTCCGGCTCGCCGGGGATCAGCTTGCCCGGCGGACGTTCCGGCGGCGGCTGGAACGTGTGCAACTGCGTCCCCCCGACCGCGCTCGTCGCGAAGCCCGGCACATCGGCCGCCTTCAGCACCTGCACTGGCTTCTTCTTGGCCTTCATCAGGTTGGGCAGCGACGGGTAGCGCATCTCGCACAGCCCCTTGTCGCACGTCAGCAGCGCCGGCAGCGGTACCTGCACGACTTCCTCGGCCCCCTCGATGCGTCGCCGCGCCGTGAAGGACTTGCCATCGTCGGCCACTTCCAGCTTTACCGTCGCGCCTACGTGCGGCAGGTCGAGCAGCTCGGCCAGCGCCGGCCCAAGCTGTCCGCTGTCGAGGTCGATCTCCTGCTTGCCGATCAGGATCAACCCGTAGCCCCGGTCCTTGACGACGGCCGCGATCAGGGCGGCAAGCTGCAGCTCATCGAGCGCGTCGAATGCCGGATCCTGGAGATGAATGCCATCGTCGCAGCCGACGGCCAGCGCGGTCCGCAGAGCTTCCGCGGCCTGCGCCGGCCCGACGATTAACGCTGTGGCGGCCTCCACGTCCTTGCGTTTCTCACGCAACTGAACGGCCTGCTCGATGGCAAATTCGTCGAACGGGTTGACCACCATCTTCACACCGGTGCGGTCAATGTCCTGACCGTCGGCGCGGATCTTGATCGCGGTGGTCGAATCGGGCACTTGACGGACGACAACGAGTACCTTCATGCGCTCTACCTCGACACGGTCTGGATGTGCGGATCCCGGAAAACCGCGATCATAGCGGCTGCCGCCGGAATCTCCAAGGCGGGCGGCTCAGGGCCAGAGCATGATCAGATTGCCTAGCGCTGCCGGGGTGTAGCAATAGCCGCGCGCGCCGGACCAGGATGAGTATTCCCCGTGCCGGGCGTCCAGCCGCGTGATGTTGAGCCCCCAAACGCGGTTGCGGCGGGCTTCTGCGCCAAACGCCGTCAGCGGAATGGCCAGTTCGACGACCCAGTGGTCGCGCTCGATGTTCACCGCGACCCGCGCTCCACAGGGCCACGTCTCCGACGTGCCCATCGGCGGCTCGGTCCGGCAACCGTTGCGCGCCACCAGCAATCCGGTCGGCTTGACCTGCACGCAATACAGATCGCTGCTCGTCCCCGTCGCCACGCCGCGCGGGTCAATCAGGACTTCCACGACATCCTGGCCCCACGGCAGCGCGCCGTCGATCGTGATTGTGTTATCCGCCCGCGCGACCGGCGGCTCGCCAGGCTTCAGCCGGCAACGCACCCCCACGTACAGATGTGCCCGATCCATCGCGCAGTACGCCTGCGTGCCCAGCGCCGGCAGGTCCGTACCCGCCGCGACCGCCGCCTGGCTCAGCCGGCACAGGCGAAAATCACCGGCCGCGTTGTTCGACGCCAGCGGCCAGTCGTCCAGACGCCCGTCTACCGTGGGCGCCGTGTCCAGCATGGGACACACGGCCACCGCAAGCCGGGCGGGCACGCGAAACGTGCCGAGCGCGGCGGTGTTGAACGCCAGCTCGAACGGGTACACGCCGTCGATGTTGTACGCCAGCCCGGTCATGCTCAGTTCGAGCTGGACTGGTCGGCGCGTGCCCGCGTCGAGGCTCGTGACGACCTCTGCGGCCTGCTGCCAGCCCGGTGGGGGGACGGGCAGCAGCCAGCGCCCCTCGAGCGGGCGGTTCGTCGTGTTGAGCACGCTGCCAAACACGTCGGCCCGCAGGGTTTCGGTCGCCGTGCTCAGACGCACGCCGTTCACCGTGGCGACGACGCGCTCCGCCTGGTTCATCATCAGGCCCCACTGCGACAGGCCGTCGATCTGTCGCTGGCGCGCGGTGGGGTTCGGCTCGAACTGACCGGCCAGCTCCTGGAGCATCAGCGTCCGGGCCAGTCGCAGCACAGCGGTCTGTCGCGGCCAGCCGGTCTCCTTGCAGCTCACCAGGTTGTCCAGACAGGCGTCCGTGCACGCCCAGCGGACGATCTGGCCCGCCAGGGTCTGCGCGAGCAGCCGCTTGCCGTTGTCTTCCAGCAGCCGCAGCAGCGCGTAGTCCTGCAAACCGCGCCGCAGACGCTTGAGGCGCAGCGAGGCGAGCGGCCGATCACCCACGCCATATTGTTCCCCGGGGTAGATCAGGCCACCGGCGAGCCACGGGGTCAGGGCGCTGCCGCTGGACGCCGTGTCTCCGATCTTCGCGGCGTGCTCGATCCAGACGGCGTCGGCGCCGTAGCGGTAAGCCTGCCAGGCAATGATCCGCCCATCCGCGGCGGGGCCTTCGACCGTCAACGCGCCGCTGTACGGTGGGTAGTCGGGCATGAACCACGTGCGCTTGCCGAGTTTGCGCTCGCGTTCCATCGCCGCCGGCTCGTACCACATCGCGGGCGGCGCCCAGATTTGCACGTCGGGCAGCTCGATCGGCGGGGCCTCGTGCCAGCCGAGGCCGCGCAGCGAACGCGCCGGCAGGTGGGCCACCACCGGCAGCCCGGCTTCACTCTGCTGCACGATGCCGGTGATGCGGCGGGCCTGGTTCACCGCCCCCGACGTGAGGGGTTCGGGCGGGGCGAGCCGCACGAATGCACGCTCCAGCCAGCCCCGCTCGGCAAAATGCCGTCGGCATTCCTGCAGATATGCCGCGAGCAGCCGCGCGTAGCGCGGCGACTCCAGTCCGCCGTTGCGCTCCGCACTCGGGTAATCGAGCGTGGCCGGAACCGCCCAGGCTTCGAGCCGCACGCGGTCGTGGAAGCCCGAGCCGTCCAGCCACGGCGTCACCAGTTGGTCGTAATCCGCCCAGTCGACCTCCACTTCCCGCTCGCCGATCGGCCGGAATTTCGGGAACGAGCCCCACAGCACCGGCGTCGTCCGGTGCTCCTGGAATGTCTCCATCGTCTGGTTGACGAGCTGCACTGCGGCCGAGTGGTTCGGCAGGGTGGGGAGCAGATGCAGCTCCTCAGGCGCGGTGCGCGGCCAGCGCAAGTGCCTGGTCAGCAGGTCCTGCGCGTCCAGGCGACAAATGACGGCCAAACCGCGTCGGTCCGGCAAAGCGACCGGCAGGACTTCCAGCCGCAGTTGGCACGTGAAGACCGGTGTGGCGTCGCGTCCCCGCCGAACCTCGATCCGTCCGCTGTACTCACCGGGCGTCGCCGTCGCGGGCACGTGCACGTCGGCCCAGATGATCTCATTGCGGCGGTCAGCGAGCGTAACGGGGCCACCGCCGCGCGCTGCACGCCAGGGGACCGCGATGTCCGGGAACAGGCCAGGGGTCGCGGGGCGGGCGGCGGCCGAGGCGAACCAACTGCGGAACTGCTCGACACGGGCGTACTGGATGCGATACAGCGTTGTGACGCTCGCGGCCGGCAATGTCTCCGCGGGGCCGGTGAGGTCGGTGATACGCACATCAAACGGTCCGGCCGGCGGCGCGGCGGTGTGCAGCGCGATCTGGAGGTCGATGGTCTCATTCAACGCGGCCTGGAGACGCACTTCGCCGCGGGCTGCGGAATAGATGTCGTTCTCGAGACTGGGTGGCGTGTCGGCCGCCAGCTCCTCGTCGCCGCTCACGATCCAGAACGAGACATTGCGTGACGCGCCGGGGAGTGCGCAACCGGTCGAGAGCACCAGCGCGAGCGACACCAGGGCGAGCGAAATCCAAAGCCCTGCGCTGCGCGATTTGGTTCTCATGAGCGTGGCTCCGGCCAACCTTGCACCTGGTAGAGCTTCAACGGCGCCTCGGGGTGACCGGTGCGTGCGGCCAGGTGGATGGCCTCCAGGAGCGCCGTCACCGTCAGGTGCCGTTCCAGCAGCGCTGCGGCCCGGTCACGCGCCCCGCTGCGGACGAGTTCCGCGAACCGCAGGAGATCACTTGCCAGGAAGTCGCTCGGCAGGGGACGCTGATCGAGCGTCTGCCCACTGCCGTCCAGCAACACCACCACCTCGTCCGTGAGCGTCACGGACGCATTGTGCGCGTGGTGAGCGAGCATGAATTCGTGGCCGGGCAGGTCCCACGTGGCCCGGAGGGCCGCCGCGCCCCCGTCCGCGTATCGCAGAATTGCCGCCGCGGTGTCCTCGACCTCGCGACCCGCCGCCGCCGACGCCGCGCGAAACCGGCCGATGACGGCGTCCACCGTGTCGGGCAGCCCGCGGACGGCGACCAGGGCCTCGAGCAGGGCATATCCCGCGTCGCCGAGCACGCCGGCTGTTGCATCATTGGAACGGACCCCGCCGGGTACCGCCTTCGGTTGAGGGGCGTTGACGCGCAAATCCGAAAACCGCGGCGTGAAACCGTCCGGCCAGTGCAGTTCGTGCCAGACGTGATCAGCGACGTACTCCCACCAGGACGCCACGCGGTGGATTGTTGGAAGTTGTCGCAGGCGCGTGACGAGTTCGGTGCCCTCGGCGAAACTGCGCGCCAGTGGTGGGTAGCGCCACACATGCAGGCCCCGCTCGGCCGCCATGCGGACGAATTCCACCTCGCCGCGCGTCCCGGTGGCAAACAGGACGGCCTCCAGGCCGGGCTCGGCCAGCAGGGTGCGCGGATCATCAAACCGCGGCACGTCGCGCAGGCCCGTTCCCGGCGGCAGGCCGGCCTGCCCGAGCGGCTGGATGAGTAGGCAGCCGTCGATGGCCGCGACCAGCGGCGCGGCGCGCGCGCCGTCGGCGACCAGCCCGACGCGCACCGGGCCCCGCGATTTCTGCTCGTTGTTTGCCGCTGTGCTCATCGTATAATGAAGCGTCTCAGCATGTCTCGTTGCCGTGGAAGGAGCGCATGCGCCTGCTCGCCTTCACAATCCTGCTTTCCGTCGCGGCGGGACTGCAGGCCGACATTTTGCACCTGCGCGATGGTTCCCGCCACTATGGCGAGCTGGTGTCCCAGGACAATAACGTGATTGTATTTCGGATCGTGGCCGCCGACGGCTCGTCCGCGCTCGTCCGATCGTTCCCGGCCGAGCTGGTGCGGAGCGTCGCGCCGGGGGGACGCCCGCCCGTGACGCCGCCCCTCCCCGTCGGGACGGCGCCCGACGCCGCCTTGGCCGCGGATTGTGAACAGATGCTGCGCGAGGCGTTCGAGTTGCTCGACGATGATGACCGCCCGGCAGCCCTGCGCGCCATGCAGCGCGCCGTGCTCGGCGCGCCCCCTGCGCTCTTGGAACGCCTCGCCCAGATGTGCCGCGCGGCACGCGGAGTGGCTCTGGACGAGTTGCTCGCGCGCACGCGCGTCGACGTGGCCGAGCGGGCCCCGGCTGGTCGGGGCTTTCGTTTGCGCTACACGACCCCCTATGAACGGGCGGCGCTCGGACGCGTGCTGGCCGAGATGCACACCGAGCGGCTGAACCGGAAGTACGCGGGACGCACGGTGGCCGCGTGGGCGGCCGAGCCCGCCGCCTACACATCCCTGCAGCCTGATACCCGGGCGCTGGTGCAGGACGCCAGCCGGGCCGCGGCGGCGATCGCGGCGCGGTTACGGCTGGATCCGGCGCTCCGCGGGCAGACCGAGGAACGGACACGCCTCGAGCACACGCGTGGCGATCTCGTGCGCCTGGCCGCCCGGCTGCAGGCGTTGGCGGGCTACACGGCGCCACTCGAAGATGATGACACATTTGACCCGGCCGAAGACGCGGCCGAACGACTCGCGGCGGAAACCGCACCCGCCAGTCAACCCGTGACATGCGATGGAGAGCGCTAATGGCCCCACGGACCGTGATTCGGAAGACGGACCTGCCGGAACTGGTGAATCGCGGCAAGGTGCGCGATGTCTACAAGTTGGGCGGGCGCCTGATGATCGTGGCGACGGACCGCATCTCGGCGTTCGACGTCGTCATGGATCAGCCGGTGCCGGGCAAGGGCATCCTGCTGACCGAGATGTCGCGTTTCTGGCTTGAGACCCTGCCCGCCTGCCAGCCGCATCACCTGGAATACGTGGTCGACGACGACCATGTGCCCCCCGAGTACGCGCCTTACCTGGACCAGCTCAATGGACGCACGATGGTCGTGAAACGCGCCGAGATCCTCCCGATCGAGTGCATCGTGCGCGGCTACATCATCGGCAGCGGCTGGAAAGAGTACCAGACCACGGGGTCCGTCAGCGGAGTGACTCTGCCGCCGGGCCTCCGCCGCGCCGAAAAGCTGGCCGAACCGATCTTCACCCCGTCGACGAAGGCGACGGTCGGGCACGACCAGCCCATCTCGTTCGAGCATGCCTGCGAGACCGTGGCCCGCTTCCTGGCTCCGAAGCGCAGCATCTCCGCCGACGCGCGCGACCTGCTGGAACGTGTCCGCCGGCGATCGCTCGACATCTACACGCAGGCCGCGGCGCACGCGGAGCGCTGCGGCATCATCCTGGCCGACACGAAATTCGAGTTCGGCCTCTACAACGGCGAGCTGCTCCTGGCCGACGAAGTGCTCACGCCCGACTCCTCGCGCTTCTGGCCCAAGGAGCACTACCGGGTCGGCGACGATCAGCCGAGCTTCGACAAGCAGTTCCTGCGCGACTACCTCGAGACGCTGGCTTGGAACAAGCAGCCGCCGCCCCCGCCGATCCCGGACGACGTGATCCGCAAGACCCGTCGCGGGTACGAGGATGCTTATCGGCGCCTGACGGGGCGCACGCTCACGCTGCCGGAGTGATCTTCCCCGCCGCGGGTCCCAGAACACACCGCGTCGGCTCAGGCAGGATTGTGGTGGGCGGGCGGCGCCGTGCATTCAACCACACTTCATGCAGCCGACCGGGGGGCTGGCCGATGAGTGCAGGTGGTTGTTCGTGCGGTCACGGAGCAACCGCGCGCCGTACGGAGGTTCGCCCCTTATCGGACGGCGTGCCATTGCTGATGGCTGCGAGCCGCCGCGGGCGGCGCTCACCGCGCCCCCGGCCTGAAAGGAACTATATGGAATCGGGTACGGCCACGTTGACGCGAACGCTGTCTCCGGCCCTGCAGCGCGTGCTCGCGCG
Organism: Phycisphaerae bacterium; assembly: GCA_017999985.1. Lineage (NCBI taxonomy): Bacteria > Pseudomonadati > Planctomycetota > Phycisphaerae > Phycisphaerae bacterium. The sequence goes on from JAGNKU010000016.1 coordinate 30,472, forward strand.
GGTGACGGAGATCAATTCGCTGCCCGAGGTGACGACCCGCATCGTGCGCGTCGTCGAGGACCCGCAGTCCACGGCGCACGACATGCACGAGATCGTGAAGACCGACCCGGCGCTGGCGACCAAGATCTTGCGCGTCGTCAACTCGGCGTTCTACGGCATGCCGGGCCAGGTCGCGAGCCTGGACCGCGCGATCCTGCTGCTGGGGCTCAGCGCGGTGAAGAACATCGCGCTCGCCGCCTCGCTGGCCCGCATGTTCAACGCCGCCGCCGTGGCCAATCATTTCCTGGCGCGCGACCTGTGGCGGCACTCGGTCGCGGTCGGGGTGGGGGCGCGCCTGCTCGCCGAAGCGGGGCAGGAGATCGCGGCGGACGAGGCCTTCGTGGCGGGACTCGTGCACGACCTCGGGCTGATTGTCATGCTGCAGCTCTTCCCCGAGGAAATGAAAGAGCTCGAGGCCCGTTGCCTGGGCGGGAGTGTGTCGTTCCGGGCGCTGGAAGACAGTCTGATCGGCGCGGACCACCAGTTGTTCGGCGACGCGCTCGCCATGCGCTGGGGGTTTCCGGTGGGCCTGCGCGTTGCGGTGGCGTGTCACCATGCGCTCGACGGGCTCACCGGTGAACTGCGCAGGATCGCGACGCTCGTGCACGCGGCCGACACGCTGTGCGCGCACGCCAAGTATGGATTCTGGCTCTCCGCGCGCGACCAGGAAGTCGCGGACGCGACCTGGGCGTACCTGAATGTCTCAACTGACGCGCTTGCCGTCGTACGCGAGCGCCTGCCGGAGCATCTGGAGGAAAACGTGCGCGTGTTTGCCGACTGAGACGGTCGCGATCCGCGCGGGTGGGGCGTGGTGCCGGGACATCACCGCGGTGCACGGCCCGGCGCCTACGCTGAAAGGATGAAGTCATGTCGGATTGCGTGGCGAGTGCCAAAGCGCCCGTCGTCGGCGGCAAGACGCTGCCGCCGGAGCTGCTCAAATCCCTGAACCGGGTGACCGAGCTCAGCTCGCTGCCCGAGATCACGACGCGCATCGTGCAGGTGGTCGAAGACCCCCGCTCGACGGCCCGGCAGATTCACGAGGTCGTGCAGTCCGACCCGGCCCTGGCCACCAAGATCCTCAAGATCGTCAACTCCGCGTTTTACGGCCTGCCGTCCCAGATCGCGAGCCTGGATCGCGCCATCGTCATGCTGGGCCTCAGCGCCGTGAAGAACCTCGCGCTGGCGGCCTCGCTGTCACGCCTGCTCAAGGCCGGCGAGGTGTGCACGGGTTTCTCCACCCGCGACCTGTGGCGCCACAGCGTGGCCGTGGCCGTCGCCGCCAAGCTCCTCGCCCGGGTCGGTCGCTACGCGCTCGGCGACGAAGCATTCGTCGCCGGCCTCGTGCACGACATGGGCCTGATCGTCGTCCAGCAGCTCTTCACGGAAAAGACCCGCGACGTGGCGGAACGCTGCCTCGCCACACCGCAAAGCTACTGCGCCGCCGAGGAGACCATTATCGGTGCCGACCACCAGTTGTTCGGCGCGGTCCTGGCCACAAAATGGAAATTCCCGCCGGCCCTGCGTTTCGCGATCGGCTACCACCACGAACCGAGCTCGCTCCAGCCCGAATTCCAGCGCATCGCCGGGCTCATCTACCTGGCGGACACGCTGAGCTGTCGCGGCCAACACGGCTACTGGCTGACCGGCCACACGCAGGACTATCCGGAGTGGCTGCTGCAACTCGCCGGCCTGACGCTGCCGGACATTGAGCAGGTTGGCAACGAGCTCGGCGCACAGCTCGTCGAAGCCGAGCAGATCTTCGGCAGCGATTGAGCGGACCGCGCTGCTACGCCCAGTCTGGCGGCAGATGCTCGGGGGCCGCGGCGGCATAACGCTGGGCCTGCTCGGTGCTCATCCGCGGGTTCTGGTGGTGGATATCCAGCAGCGCTGTGAGGGGCTCGAAAGCCTCCGCGTTCTGGCGCAGGCCCGCGAAGCGCTCCGCCCCCGGCCCCAGCGCCGTCACCAAAGTCAGATCCTGTGTGTGCGATACGCCCGTCCAGCTCACCCCATTGTGATTCGCGAGGATTTCACCCAGCACCGCCAACAGGCCCGCGCGCTGCGCGTTCAGCGCCGCCGTCGCCGCGCCGGCCGCGACGTTGCGCAACACGTCCGCATGTTCCCTGGAAATGTCCACGCCCTGCGCCACCCGCACGAGCTCGATGACGCGCTCGGCCGGCAGGGCAGGCTGGTCCCGGCCCGGGCGCAGGTCGCACGCCAGGCGGTCCAGTGACATCGTCGCCCGCGTCAGACGCGCGAGGCAGCGCTGGCTGGCGCCGTAGCCGCCGCCCATGCCGTTGAGACCCGGGTTGGCGTTGCCGTGGTCGCTCGTGATGACGACCAGCGTGTCGCCCCGGCGGCGCGCGAACGCCACCACGGCCGCGATGGCATCGTCAAAGGCCAGTTGGTCCCACAGTAGCGCCGCGGCGTCGTTGCCGTGCGCCGCGTGGTCGACGCGCCCGCCTTCGACCTGCAGCACGAAGCCTCGGTCGCCGGCCGCGAGCAGCTCCAGCGCCGCCTGCGTCATCTCCGCCAGCGTCGGGACGCGCTGCGCCAGCTCAGCGGTATTGCGCTGATCGATGGTGTAAGGCAGGTGACCGTCGTCGAACAGGCCGAGCACGCGCGGCGGCCGGGCGCTGCCGGTCAGTTGCCCGCGCTGCTCCCAGAACGTGTAGCCCCGGCCGACGAACTCGCCGATCAGATCGTGTCCGTCCTTGCGCCGCGCCGCGTCAAAGAACTTCCGCCCGCCGCCCAGGATGACATCCACGCGGTCCAGGTACTGCGGTGCAATTAACTGCTCGTCGCCGCGATTGGTCTGCACGGCGGCAAAGCCGGCCGGCGTCGCGTGTGTCACCGTCGTCGTGGTGACGAGCCCCATGCGCAAGCCCGCGTCGTGCACCAGCGCGCCGATCGGCGTGAGCGTCGTGCCGTCCGGCAGCACGTTCAGAAAACCGTTGAACACGCGGCTGCCGCTGCTCCAGGCAGTCGAGGCGGCGGCCGAGTCCGTCACCGGCGAATTCAGCGACCCGGTGTCAAAGAAGCCGAGCGTGTTCCGCGGATCGCGCAACAACGCCGCCCACGCCGTCCCCGTCTCGCGGACCAGTTGCGAGAACGGCTCCGCCAGCGAGGGCACACCCAGGCTCATGCCATCGGCCACCATGAAGACGATGTTCCGCGGGCGGCCAGCCGTGGACGTCGTCGGGGCGTCCTGCGCCCGGGTCGCGCCGAGCAGCCCGGCGCTCAGACCGGCGGCAATACCCAGTTCGAGCAGTTCACGACGATTCAATTCCCGCGGGTCACGCATGTGATTGGCGCACTCCGTCCTTTGCACCGGTGGGCCGAACGCACGGCCGGGCCGGGGCCATGGACGATTATACGCGCTGGAGTGTTTTCAATGCGCTAAGACGGCGCGCAGGTCACCACAGGTTATGGGAGCCGCGCCAGTAGCTCGGCGAGCTGGTCGCCGACCACTTCCGCTGCCTGGTCGTAGTTGCACAGGACCACGACCGTGCAGCCCGCATCGAGATACATGTCGAACCGGGCGCTGATGCCCGCGAAACCGCCGCTGTGGCCCACGACGCGATTGCCCGGCGTGCCGCGGATCGCGAAACCGTGGCCGTACCCCTGGCCTTGACCGCCGGACTGCGCCGACGGCGTCCACATCCGGGCCGCCGTCTCTGGTTTGACAAGCTTGTTGGTGCGCAAGGCCTGATCGAAGCGCAGCAAATCCTCAACCGTGGAGAACCCGCCGCCCGCCGGCCCGCCGCGAATCACGTGCTTGAAGAGATTGGTTTCCCAATGCTCGCCGACGTCGTCCGCCGCCCAAGTGTAGCCGACGGCCAGGTTCGGCACCGGCCGGTCCAGGTCGTAGCAGTCGCTGTTGGTCATGCCCGCCGGCGTATAGATGTTTTTCCGCACGTAGTCGTAGTAGCTCCCGCCCGAGACCTTCTCGACCACCGCCCCGAGCAGCAGGAACCCCGTGTTGCTGTACGCGTACCGTGTGCCGGGCTCGAATGCCAGCGTCGCCTCCACAAGCGGTTTGTAGTCGTCCACGACGCGGAATCTCTCGCGCGACCCCGCCATGAACGTGTCATTGAAGTACGACCCGAGCCCCGCCGTATGCGTCAGCAAATGCTCGATCGTGATCTTGTCGGCCACCTCCCGCGGCAGCCAGTCCGGGCCGAGATACTTGCTCACCGGGTCGGCAAGACTCAGTTTCCCCCGCTCGGCGAGCTGCGCGATCGCTACCGCCGTGAACGACTTGTTGATCGACCCCAGGTTGAACTTCGTGTCCACCTTGTTGGGTATGTCGAAGTCCTTGCTCGCCTGACCCCACGCGCCCTTGAACCACACCTCCCCATCCTTCGCCAACAGGACCGCGCCCGAGAACACGTCTGCGGTGACGAGTCGCTCGATGAAGCGCTGCAATTCTTCGATCAGCTCGGGCCGCGTCAACTTGGGCGCCGGGGGCAGGTCCGTCGGCGGTCGCGCCGGTGAGATGGTCAGGCCGGCGATGCGGTGCGGCGGCTCACTTTCCACCTGCATCATGAGGCCGCGCCAGCCGCCGGTCAGTTTCTGCCGCAAGATCGCCACCAACTCGCCAGCGCGGCGCGGCTGTTCGTAAGTGCGGATCGCGTAAAACTCGAGCCCGCCGCTCGCGCGCCGCACCCGCCGGAAGAAGTTCAGGTGATCCTTCATTGGCATGAAGTCACGGAACTCGGGCGCGAACGTGTCGTTAATGAACGCGCTCATGCGCGCGTCGTCGCCGGCGTTGATGGCGTCCAGCAGCCCGGTGAGGCGCTCGCCGGCAGGGCCGCTCGGCAGCTCGCGCACATCCTTGAAGTCGCCAGGCGATGGCTGTCCGAGCGCGTCGGGGAGCGCGTCGGTCGCGCTGGCCAGGGACACCGAGATCAGGACCGGCAGCCACAAGCGGTTCCACAGACCCATGCGATGCTCCTTCTTCTGGAGTGGTCTGAATGCGGGCACAGTCTAACTGCACAGGGTTGGGGACGCCGACCGGGGGCGCCACCGGTCAAGAAATTCGCACGTGTAGTCTCCCGCGTGGCCGTCGGCCGGTGATTACCGTGGCTCCAGCAAAGGTCCCGTGAAGGCGCGCTGGAAACGCGCATAGTCAGCGAAGTCGACATCGCCGTCGCTGTCGAGATCGGCTTCGCTGGGGTCTTCGGCCGGGGTGGGGGCGAACTCGGCCGAGACGACGTAACCGGCTTCGCCCGAGACCAGGGGGTAATCGTCCCATCCCTCCCAGGCCTCCCCATGCAGATCGGTGGCGACCAATAGCTCGTACACGCCCGGCGGAAGCTCCGTTGCGAACGCGACAGACATGTCCGTGAATAGCTCGGGGCTCCATTCGCCGCTGCTCATTTCGAGGTAGATACTGTTTGCATAGAGCGTTGGGCCGGCGACCTGCCGGAGTTCGACGTTCGCATGGAGCAAGAGCGTCCAGGCAGAGGAGGTCCCGTCGGCGAAGCCACCGAGCGAGACGTACCCGACCAGATCGACCGTCGCGCGCTGCGGAACGGCGAAGCGCACCTGACAGCGGTTCTCGGCAGACTCGAAGTAGAGGGGACCGTAATTCGGTCCAGACGTGACGATGATGTCCGCCGCGCCGAACGCGTCGATCGTCGCCGCCGTCACCGCGGAATACTGGCCGGCGCTCGCAGCCCGCGGGACGGTCGGTGATTGCGCGCAGATGTCCGCCTGCCACAGGTCGAATCCAACCGCCGAATTGTACTCCTCGACGTTCTCGGGGCTGTTTGGTTCGTACCGCTCGCCGACCGCGGCCTGGACGTGCCGGTCCTGTTGCACGGGATAGATCGGCTGCGCGGTGGCGGCGACACTCAGTGCCAAAGCAATGAAGGCGGCCAGACGAGACATGCAACGCTCCTTTTCCCCGGGGCGTGGGCGGTGCACCCGTTGTCCGCACCGTACCCCGAATGATGGCGCGATCCGCGAGACCCTCAACCCCAGTATAGAGATGGCCCACGTCGCATCTCAAGCCAATTCAGCGCCGCGCCGGGCGGGTATCCGTCCAGCGGTTGTAACCTCCTTCCCCGCGCCGTGTACAATTCGGCAGCCGGGAGACTCGCCATGCGCTCTGCCTGCCTGCTCGCGACGATCCTGCCACTTCTGTGTGTCGCCGCCCTTGCCGACGCTCCCTATGCCGACGTCCTCATCGCGGACGTGCCGCACGTCGTCCAGAAGCCCGACTTCTGCGGCGAGGCCTGCGCCGAGATGTACCTCCGCAAGCGCGGCCATATCATCACGCAGGACCAGGTGTTCAACGCGTCCGGCCTGGACCCGACCCTCGGCCGCGGTTGCTACACGGCCGAGCTGGACACCGCCCTTGGTCGCCTGGGATTTAGGACCGGCGCGGTCCGCTACACGGTGGCGGCGGCCCGGGCGGACCAGCAACTCGAAGAGCAGTGGGGGGCCTTGCATGCCGATCTCCTCCAGGGTGTACCGTCCATCGTCTGCATGCACTACAGCGACCAGCCGCGGACCACCGAGCATTTCCGGCTGGTCCTCGGCTATCGCGCGGAGTCCGACGAAGTCGTCTATCACGAGCCGGCGGAAGTCGACGGCGCGTACCGGCGTATGCCGCGCACGCAGTTCCTCAAGCTCTGGCCGCTCAAGTACGAAGCCAAGCGGTGGCAGGTCATCCGCTTTCGTCTCGCGGCGGACAAGATTGTGGCTCCGCCGGCGACGGAGGGCTTCACCAGCGCGGACTATGCTCAGCACATTCTCGAGCTGAAGAAGAAGCTGCCGTCGCATGGCGACTTCACGATCGTCGTGCAGCCGCCCTTCGTTGTCATCGGCGACGAGTCACGCGACACGGTCCGCCGACGCGCGGAGGACACCGTGAAATTCGCCGTCGATCGCCTGAAGCGCGATTTCTTCCAGCGCGATCCGGCGGAGATCCTCGACATCTGGTTGTTCAAGGATGATGCCAGCTACCGGCGAAACGCGAAAACGATCTTCAACGACGAGCCCACGACGCCGTTCGGGTATTACTCGAGCACGAACAAGGCGCTGGTGATGAACATCGCGACGGGTGGTGGAACGCTGGTGCACGAGATCGTGCATCCGTTCATGCGCGCGAATTTCGCGGAGTGTCCGCCGTGGTTCAACGAGGGGCTGGGCAGCCTGTACGAGCAGAGCTGCGACCGGGACGGCCACATTCGCGGCCTGACGAACTGGCGGCTGCGCGGCTTGCAGGACGCGCTCCGCGGCGACGGCGTGCCGACGATCGAGGCGCTGACGGCGATGGACACGGACGCGTTCTACGAGCACGACCGCGGGACGAACTACTCCCAGTCGCGCTATCTGTGCTACTACTTGCAGGAGAAGGGCCTGCTGGTGAAGTTTTATCGCGCCTTCGTCGCTGCGCAGGCAGACGACCCGACGGGCTACAAGACACTGCAAGCCACGCTTGGCGAAACCGACATGGCCGCCTTCCAACGCAAGTGGGAAAAGTACGTCCTGAAGCTGAGATTCCCGTAAATCGGAGAGCGGAGCTGCTCCTGGACCATTGCTCGGCCGGACGCTCTCTTTCACAGGAAGCCTAATCCTTCGCCGGCACCGGCCCCGCAATTAGCGCATATTCCTCCAGCGGCGTACGGTCGCCAGTCGCGATCAGCTCCGCGTTCAGCCGCACCTTCGCCATCTCAACGTCGATGAACCGCCGCGCCACGCGCTGCTTCCGTTGCCGCAGCGCCGCCAGCTTCGCCTCGGACAGAATCGCCTGCGGCCCCGGCGCGCCCGCCGGCCCCGCCGCCTGTTGCAGCAGCAGATGCCCGATGAACACCGCCGCCGCCGCATCGACCAGTCGCCGGCCCGCCAGATCGAGATAGTCCGTGCTCTGGCTCTTCACGAACGCGATCGAGTTCAGCACGTGCATCCGCCCCTCGACGAGCTTCTGCTTCAGCTCCGCCAGCACCGGGTCGGCGTAGTTGCGTTCCTCGAACTCCAGCACGCGTTTCTCGAACGCCCCCGAGCACACGCCGCGCACCGCCGCCACGATCTGAAGCTGGCTCGTGCCCTCGTAGATATTCGTGATGCGGGCGTCGCGCAGGTAGCGTTCCGCCGGATAGTCCCGCATGTAGCCCGACCCGCCCAGGACCTGCAGCCCCATGTCCGCCACGCGATTGCACATCTCGGATGCGTAATACTTGCTCATCGGCGTGAGCATGCCGTTGAGCCGCTTCAGCGTCCGCGCGAGTTCCTTGCGCGCCTTCAACTCGTCCTTGTCGGCTGGCGGGCTGAATTCCAGCACCATCGTGTTGTTGTTTTCGATGTCGCACACGCGGCTCGTCTCGTACGTCAGCGCGCGGGCCGCCTCGATCGCGATCTTCATTTCCGTGATCATGTCCGCGACCGCCGGCAGCCGCTCGATCGGCCCGCCGAACTGCTTGCGCGAGTTCGCATACGTCCGCGCCAGCCGATACGCCGCCTCGGCGATGCCGAGCGACTGCCCGGCGATGCCGACGCGGGCGCCATTCATGAGCGCCATGACGTAGGTGATGAGTCCGCGTTGCCGCTGGCCGATCAGCTTCGCCGGTGCGTCGTCATAGACGAGTTCGCACGTCGGCGACCCGTGAATACCAAGCTTGTGCTCCAGGTGTCGGACGCGGATGCGGTTGCTGCGCTCCGACAGGAACAGGCTCAGCCCGCGCCCGTCGGCGATGTCCGCCTCGCTGCGCGCCAGCGTGAGCAGGATCTCGCCGCAGCCGTTCGTGATGAACCGCTTCACGCCGCGCAGGTACCACTGCCCGTTTTCCTCGATCGCCCGCAGGCGGACGGCCTGAAGATCGCTGCCGGCGTCGGGCTCGGTGAGGACCATCGCCCCCGTAACCTCGCCGCGCGCGAATCGCGGCAGGTACTCGTCCTTGACCGCGTCGTCGGCGAAGGCATTGATCGTCTCGGCGATGCCCTGCAGGCCGAAGATGTTCATCAGCGAGGCATCGGCCCGGCTGACGATCTCGATGGCCATCGAGTAGATCAGGTTCGGGCAGTTCAGCCCCCCGTACTTACGGGGCAGGGTGAAGCCCATCAGGTCGGCCTGCGCCAGCCGGCGCAGGTTGTCCTGCACGAGCGGATGCAGCGTGACGGTGCCGTCCTCGTTGAGCGTGTTGCCCTCGGCGTCGATCTGCTCCGCGCGCGGGGCGATGGTATTGCCGGCAACGTCGCCGACGATTTCGAGGATGCGACGATAGTTGTCGATCGCATCAGCCTCGTCGACGGGCGCATAGTCGCACGTGTGACACTGCTCCTTGTGCCACTGCTCTTGAGCAGTGTCTTCCGCGCCGGCCTTCGGGTGCTGCCCCGGAGCAGTAGCACCCGCGCGCCCCTCCGCGAACCCGCGTTCCTGCACTCGCGCCAGCTCGGCGAGGTCCATGTGGTGGAAGAGGAAAAGGATGTCGTCGTTGTCAGTGAAGAAGTTGGGCATAAGAAAAGCTCTCAGCTATCAGCCTTCAGCCGTCAGCCAGAAACTGCATGGTTTTCCGGGAGGCCTCGCACTTCTGACTTCTGACCTCACGTTTCTGACTTATTCCTTCGGCCGCTCCTTGATCGCCTTCACCATCATCGGAATCACCTGGTTCAAATCCCCGACGATCCCGTAATGCGCCACGCCGAAGATCGGCGCTTCCTTGTCCCAGTTGATCGCCACGATCTTGGCCGACTCTTCCATGCCCGCCCGGTGCTGGATCGCGCCGCTGATGCCGCATGCGATGTACAGCGCGGGCCGCACGGTCGTGCCGGTCTGGCCCACCTGGTGCGCCTTGTCGATGAACCCGCCATCGACCGCGGCCCGCGACGCGCCCACGGCCCCGCCGATCGCGCCTGCCAAATCGTGAATCACCTTGAAGTTCGCCTTGCTCCCCACGCCGCCGCCGCCCGCGACGATCGTCCGCGCGCCCTTCAGGTTCACCTTCCGCGGCTCGCGGTGCCGCTGAATCAGCCGGACGGCGAAATCCTGCTCCTCGAACTGGACCTTCTCCGCCACGATTTCGCCCTTGCGCTGCATGTTCGGCTCGCGCAGCGGCATGACGCCCTCGCGTACCGTCGCCATCTGCGGCCAGCGCTCGGGATTGATGATCGTCGCGATGATGTTCCCGCCGAACGCGGGCCGGATCTGCAGCAGCAGGTTCTTGTGCGTGACCTTCGCCGCCGGATCGGGCACGTCGGCGATGTCGAGATCGGTGCAGTCCGCGGTCAGTCCGCAGCGCATCTGTGAAGCCACGCGCGGCGCCAGGTCGCGGCCGAGCGCGGTCGCGCCGAACAGCACGATCTGCGGCTTGTGCTTCTCGATCAGCGTGCAGATCGCGCGCGCGTACGGCTGCGTCTGGTAGTGCTCCAGCCGCCGATCCTCGACGAGATAGACGTTGTCCGCACCATGCTGAATCAGCCGGTACGACAGCTCGCGGGCATTCCAGCCGACGAGCACCGCGCCCATCTTCACGCCCAGCCGTTCAGCCAGCTCGCGCGCCTTGCCGCAGAGCTCCAGCGCGACATCATGCAGCGCGGCGTCTTCCTGCTCCGCGAAAACCCAGACCTCGCCTTGTCGATTCACAGGAATCATGGCAACTCCGACGAAAAGTCAGCAGTCAGCAGTCAGAAGTCATAAGTGCCGACCGCCCGCCCACGGTTCTCGTTCCATGCACGCGTGTCGGCGCGGTTGCTTCTCATACTTCTGACTCATCACTTCGAGCTTCTGACTTCGCGCTTCCGACTTCCGACCTAATACTTTGACTTATTACTTCTTGCTTCATCCCAGCGTGTGATCCACGACGAGTTCGCGGATCAGTCTGCGCACGCCCTCTTCCGTCGGCGGAATCTCGGTGTAGCCCTCTTTCGTGAGCACGATCGCCTGCACGCGGTGCACCTTCGTCGGCGAGCCGGCCAGACCGCACCAGCTCAGGTCCGCTTTGATGTCGTCCAGCCCCCACTGGTCCATCATCAGCCCCCGCGCCCGCAGCGTCTCCGCCCGCCGTTCAACCTCGGCCTCCAGCGCCGCCGGCGACAACTCAGCTGGAGCTTTGTGCTCTCCCGGGGACAGCAAAGCTCCTGCTTTGCTTTCTTCCTTCACCGCCGCCTCCAACTCCGCCCGCACCACCGCGCGCTTGTACTTCATCACGCGCCGTGCGGCCGGCGGACGCGGCTCGGCCGCTGTGTCGAGCACCGTGATCAGCACCGGCAGCCGCACTTCGACCAGCTCCCACCCATTGCCGACGTTCCGGCGAATACGGGCGGTGCGGTCCTTCAGCTCGACGAGTTCCTCCAGGTACGTCACCTGCGGGATGCCGAGCTTCTCGGCGCACTGCGGCCCGACCTGCGCGGTGTCGCCGTCGATGGCCTGCCGGCCGCAGAAGACGAAGTCGTACTGGCCGAGCGTGCGGATCGCCCGGCTGAGGATGTAGCTCGTCGCGAGCGTGTCGCTGGCGGCGGCCCGGCGATCGGTGAGCAGGATGGCCCGGTCGGCGCCGCGATAGAGGCAGTCGCGGAGCACGTCCGCGGCCTTCGGCGGGCCCATGCTGATGACGGTCACGGTCCCGCCGTAGCGGTCGCGGACCTGGAGTGCGACCTCCAGCGCATGGAGGTCTTCGGGGTTGAACACGGTCGGCAGGGCGGCGCGGTTGACGGTGCCGTCGGCCTTCATGGCCTCGGCGGTGATGTTCGCCGTGTCGGGGACCTGCTTGACGCAAACGACGCTGTGGTACGGCACGTTTAGGCTCCCTCACACTCTCCACCGTGGAAAGCCCCGCGAAACTAGCAGCGCGCCGCCGGAGCGTCAAGGGAAGGGGAAGCCACGGAGCCACGGAGGGCTGAGGGGCTGCGCCGTCCTTCGTCGCTTCGTGGCTCCGTGGCTCCGTGGCTTCCTCCTTGCTTTCCCCCTTCGCCCGCCTAAGCTTGTGCGAGCTGATACTTGTTTCGGGCGAGGAGTCGAACGTGAAGAACATGTCAATGGGCCTGATGGACGGGAAGAAGGGCATCATCTTCGGCGTCGCGAACGACCGTTCGATCGCGTGGCACATCGCCGAGCGGCTGCACGCCGAGGGCGCCGAGCTGGCGTTCACGCACCTGCCGCCGCCGAAGATGGAACGCCGCGTCCGGCTGCTGGCCGAGCCGCTGGGGGCGACGTGCATCGTGCCCTGCGACGTGACCGATGACGCCCAGATCAAGGCCGCGTTTCAGGAGGCGAACCGGCAGATCGGCCCGCTCGACTTCATCCTGCACTCGATCGCGTACGCCAGCCGGGCGGCCCTGTCGAACCCGTACTACAAGACGAGCCGCGCCGACTTCGCCCAGGCGCTGGACATCAGCGTCTACTCGCTCGTCGCCCTGTGCCAGCACGGCCTGCGCTACCTGAACGCGGGCGCGAGCATCCTGACGCTCAGCTACCTCGGCGCCGTCAAGATGGTCCCCGGCTACAACGTCATGGGCGTCTGCAAGGCCGCCCTCGAATCCAGCGTCCGCTACCTCGCCGGCGAGCTCGGCCGCGAGAAGGACATCCGTGTCAACGCAATCTCCGCCGGCCCGGTGCAGACGCTGTCGGCCGCCGGCGTCAGCGACTTCGACAAGATCCTGCGGCACTATCCGCTGAAGGCCCCGCTGCACCGCAACATCCGCCCGACGGAAATCGGCACGAGCGGGTTGTACTTCCTGAGCGATCTATCGAGCGGCGTAACCGGCGAGGTCCACTACGTCGATTGCGGCTACAGCATCGTCGGCTGGTAGCCGCCGATCCCCGAATCGGCTGTCCCGCTCGGGTACGGGGAAGCTCCGGCTTCGCCGCATGTGTGGCACCGCCACCCTACCGGTGAAGTTGTGGCACCACCGTCTCGGTGGTGGTGTAGTGGCACCGGCGTCTCGCCGGTTGGGGGAGAGCGAAGCTCTGCTTTGCTCGCCGGTGATGTAGGGTCCGCCCCCCGTGGCCGACGTGTAGCAGCCGACCCCCGAGTCGGCCGTCATAGCTGGGGGATAGGCCTCCGGCCTGTCGTCTGACCGACCGGAGGTCGGTCCCCCAAGTGGGGGCCACACTGCGTCCGCCCGGCCGTGGGCGCGTCCAGAAACTGGCGGCCCTTCAGGCGGGCCGCAGGTCGGTAGCTGGGGGCGTCCGCGCCCCCGGACACCAGCGCCGCGCCGCCGATCCTCAAGCCCCAGCAGCGCGCTGGTTTGTCCCGCTCCGTGCCTGCGTGCCTCCGTGACTGCGTGCCTTCGTCCCTTTCAGTGTCCCATCCGCCCGAAGGGCGCACGCCGGTTGCCAGGGTCTTCAGACCCTGGAGGGCGAGGCATCCTCGTCATTCTCCCTTCAGCCTGGAGGGATGACGAAGCGTTGTGGTCGAGCGACGCCCACGGGAGAATGGCAGCAGGTGTCCGCGCGGCACCTGATGACGCGTGGAATGGGACCGTGCCCTGAGAGCCGCCGCCGCGCTGCGCGAGAGATGGAAGGCCGTGTACCAGTCGGATGAACACCCTTCTGTGGAAAGCATGCGAGCGCTGTGAATCGCCCAATGGGCGTGCACAACTCTGTGCGCCGCCCTGGTCGGTCTGTTCATCGTGAGTTACTACCAGGCCGTCGTCTGCATCGACGCAGCGGGGCAACCGCGTGTGCTGATCGCGCAGGGCAGCGTGTCCGTGACGATCCATTGCGAGCAGCCGGTTGACGTGTGCTGCGGCCCGGGGGCAACGCTGTCCAAGGGGCGTTGGCAGACCCTGGCAACGCCGTCGATTCCGCTGCTGACGGTGCAGGCGGCAATGCAGTCGTGGTCCACACCAGTCACGATACGGATCTGGCTGTGGCTGCTGATCGTCGTGTCGGGCTGCGCCGCCGGGATGTTTGCCTTGGGAGTACGTATGCGTAGGTCGGCGCGCCGGGTGTGCTCGTCGTGCGGCTACGACCTCACCGGCAATGTCACCGGGCGGTGTTCGGAGTGTGGTCACGAGTGCAGCCGGGATATTCGTTACACGGGGCGACGGGAGTGACGCTTCAATTGTCCCCTGCGGGGACTCTCATTGGAGGAAGAAGGGGAGATGTAGGGGGCCGATTTCCACGGGCTTGCGCCCGAGGCTACTCACAGACGCCCGCTGCGCGGGCTAGGAGGGAAAAGGACGGTGGTGGGGCTCGCCGTCCAGGGTCTGAAGCCCCTGGCAACCGTCGTGCGCCCTTCGGGCGACGAGTCCGAAAGGGCGGTTCTACGGGAACGTCCGCGCGCCTACGTCTTCGCCGGCGGATCGATGTCCGGCAGCTTGAACGTCCGCTCGCCGTAGCGGACTTCGCCGGTGCGGAGGAACTCTTCGAGGTGTGGCCGGCACGTGCCGCAGCCGGTGCAGCAACCGGTCTGGCGGATCAACTCTTCGATATCGGTGATCCCATGCCGGCGGGCATAGCTGCGCAGGGCGATGAAGCTGAGTTGCTTGCAGTCACAGCGGGTGGTGCCCATGGCGGGATTGTAAGCGGTCAGCAATCAGCGGTCAGCACTCAGCCAGAGCTACTGACCTGCGATCGGCCGCGCGAGCCGCGCTTACGCCAGATACCGCCGGGCCCAGGCGGCTAGCAGGTCGGCGACGTAGCGGGCGTCCTGCTCGCGGGCGATCAGGAGATGATCGGCGCCGTCGAGGGCGATGAAGCTCTTCGGGTGGCGCGCGGCCTCAAAGATGCGACGGGCGTGGTCGATGCCGACCACGTCGTCGGTGGGCGAATGGAAGATCAGCAACGGCAGATTGAGCTGCGCGACTTCGGCCAGGACATCGTGCTTCCGCAGATCGTCGAGCAGTTGCCCCTTGATCCGGATCGGGCGGCCAGCCACCTCCACCTCGGCGACCTCGTCATGCCCCAGCCCCGGCGCCTGCCGCGTCAGGAACTCCTGCATATGCCCGAGTCCCGCCGGCGCGGCGATCGTCGCGACCGCGACCGTCTCCGGAATCTGCCGGGCGGCGACGAGCACCGCCGTCCCGCCGAGGCTGTGGCCGATCAGGATGCGCGGCGCCTGGTAGTTCTGGCGGAGGAAGTCGGCGGCCGCGAGAAGATCGGCGAGATTTGACGTGAAATTGGTGTCGGCGAAATCGCCCTCGCTCTCGCCGAGGCCGGTGAAGTCGAAGCGGAAGAAGGCGATGCGGCGATCGACGAGTTCGCGGCTGATCCAGGTGACCGCCTTGAGGTCCTTCGTGCAGGTGAAGCAGTGGGCGAAGAGGACGTAGGCGAGCGGGTTGGCGGGGGCGTCCAGCCGGGCCGCCAGACGGTTGCCGAGGGCCCCGGTGAACTGCACGCGCTGGCGTTGCGGGAACATGCGAAACCTCAGCCGGGTGCGCTCATGTGCCGCCTCATCGAAGGGAGTTCATCACAGGGGTGGTACGGGCGTCCCGCCCGTCGTCGGAACCGGTAACATGCCCGTACCACCCATGTTGGAATACCTCTGAGGCACTACAGAGCCCATATCCACGGGTCGCCGGCAGAAAACCGTAGGCTGTTTTCGGACGCGCGCCAAGCGGGACGGCGGCTGGTAGCGCGGCTGGTTCACCGGGGCCGGGCAGGTGCGGTGCGGGCGGCGACTGGCGTTCCAGCACACAACGCCCACGCGTTATCGGAAGCCGCCGGTAACGACGGGGTTGGCGGCGGTGGCCGGCGCGTCGCTATCGGAATGGTCTGAGCGCCCTGCCCGATTCGGACGATGGAACCGGGGCAGACGGAGTTTCGAGACGTTCACCCCGGCCCGCGAAGCCGGGCCAGCACCCGAGGAAGTGCATGAGCACGGTGACGACCCCAGCGCCGCACACCGCCGAGGATGAGGGCGGGTTGATCCTGACGGCGGACGCACCCGGGACCGGGTTGCGCAAGACGAGCCAGCCGCCCCGTTCGCGCGGGGCCCGCTGGCGACGGCTCTGCGATGACCTGACGGCCCGCGCCGAAGCGCTCCGCAGACTGCGTGACGAGATCGAGCCGAAGGCCGCACTGCTCGACGACCGCGCGAAGGAGCTGGACACGCGTGCGGCGGACCTGGATGCGCAGGTGCGGCAGAGCGAGGCCCTGGCCGCCGAACTAGCGCACGGCAGCGCCGAGCTGTCAAAATTCGCCGCCCAGCTCGATGCGCGGCGCGCAGAAATGGACCAGGAGGCGGAAGCCCAGAAGATTCGCAGCGAGGAGTTGGCAGCGCTGGCCGCCGCGGTGGATGAGCGTGAGAAGGAGTCCGCCTCCCGGGCGCGTGCGCTTGACGAGCGCGCGCGGGTCCTCGAGATGCGGGCGCGCGAAGTACACACGCAAGTCGGTGAGCTGTCGGCGCGGATGGCGGAGCTGGAGCCCCGGCAGGCCGCGCTGGAAGACCTGGCCGAACGACTGAACCGCCAGCGTCGCGAGGTGGACGCCCAGAGCGCGGCCTGCGCGGTGCGCGAGCAGGAATTGGACGAGCGGCAGCGCACGCTGGGCGCGCTGGCCGAGCAACTGGCCACGCGCGCGGCCGACGTGGATAAGCGCCAGAAGGCGCTCGCGAAGGTGGCCCACAAGGTCAAGGAACGGCGGCGTGCCATGTCGCGCCGCGTGGCGGAAGTCGAGGAGAAGTGGCGCGCGATCCAGGGCGCGACCGAGCGGCTCGAGGCTCGCAGCGCCGAGCTGAACGCCTGCCGGTCCGATCTGAGCGCCGAGACGGCGCAACTGGCCGAGCTGCGCAGCCAGCTCACCGTGCGGGCCACGGAACTCGATGAGCGCGAGGCAGAGCTGGCCGCCAACCTCAGCCGCCATGAGCAGCGCGCCCAGATGCTGGATCGCCGCACCCTGGAGGTCGATCGGCGCGAGCGCACCCTGGGGCGACGCGCGGACGAGCTGGCCGCCCGCGAGCGCGAGCTGAACGTGCAGCGGCAGCGGCTGGAAGCGCAACGCGGCGACTTCGACGCCTGCGTCGGCACGCTCGCACGCTGGATCGGCTCGTACGTCAGCGCGGCGCGGGCCGAGGGCGAATCCGCCAGCAGCGGCAGCAACCTGGACGACGAGACGACAGTTCGCTGACGGTGCCCGACACGGCGCCGTCTGCTCTGTCCCGGGGGCTACGCGGGCGGAGTCTGACTATCACATCCTGGCCGCAGCCCTATACTCTTCAATGAGCCAGGAGAGTCGGTATGCGGCGCGGGTGTGTCGGCGTGTTAGTTGCGTTGGCCGTTGGCGTGCGCGCTGGCGGCTGTGAACACACGACCGGGTTACTTCTGCCGGCACGGGAAAGCGACACGCTGGACCTGCCCGCACCCGTGCTGGTTGCACGCCTCATGCACGTCAGCGACCTGCACCTGATGGATACCCTGTCGCCGGCGCGGTTCGCGCAGGCCCACGCGTTCAGCGCGACCGCCTGGCGGCCGTACGAGGCGTACTCGACGCAGCTCGCGGACGGCATTCTGCGCGCCACCAATCGTATCCACGCTGCGGGTCGGACAATTGACTTCGTGATGCTCACGGGAGACGTGTGTGACAACGCACAGGCGAACGAACTGGCGTGGCTGCGCGCCTTGTTCGATGGCGGCGTCGTGAACCCGCTGTCGGGGCCGGACGACCGCGCGCCGGCGGACCGTCCGGCGGTGGAACTAGACCCGTATGCGGCGTTCGAGGCGCAGGGGCTGTATCGGGCCGGCGTGCACGGCGCGCTACCCTCGATTCCCTGGTACACGCTGATCGGGAACCACGATGCGCTCGCCCTCGGCGTATTTCCGTTTTTCGAGGCGGCCGCTGGGCATCGCACGGCGCCGCTACCGCTCGAGTGGCGGCCGGGGATCGTGCTGCCCGTGTTGCTTGACCCCACCGGGGCGTGGGCCTACGGCAATGTCACGCCTGCTGAGCCGGGCCCGCCGGGGTGGTTCGAGGTGGCCCAGCCGGTGGTGCCGGACCCGGCGCGGGCGTACTTCAGCAAGCCCGAGTTCGTGCAGGCGCTGTTCACGACCGCGACGGAACCGGCCGGGCATGGGTTTGCCGGTGTGGATGCGGGGGCGACGTGGTACAGCGTGAGTCCGGTGGCGGGTCTGCGGCTGATCGGGCTCGACACGACGGACGCGGTGCGGAAGCTGCCGGGTCACATGTACGACAACGGCGCGCTTTCGCGCGCCCAGTTCGCGTTCCTGCAGGCGGAACTGGCCGCCGCGATCCGGCGCGGCGAGCTGGTGATCGTCGCGACGCACCATCCCAGCGACACGCTGACGACGCTCGCGGGCACCGAAGTCGGCGCGGACGAGTTTCGCGCCGCCTTGCAGGCCTGCCCGGCGGTGGTGCTGCACCTGGCCGGGCACATGCATCGCAACCGCGTGGTCGATCGTGTGACGTATGTGGAGATCGAAACGTGCGCGACGCTCGATCCGCCGCAGGAGGCCCGGCTCGTCGAACTATGGCGCGACACGACCGGCGGGCAGATCGCGGTGGTGTACGAGATGTTCTCGCACATTCAAGATGAGCTGCCGCCGCTGGGGGATGATCCGCTGCGGGCGCTGCGCGCGCAGGCGCTTGCGCGAGGTGACAAACTGGCCGCGGCGCGCCAGCGGCAGCACGATCCCTCCGGGGCCGACCCGCGCGGCACGCCCGCCGATCGCGCCGGCGTACTCATCCTGCCGCGCTAGGGCCGAGGAGCACTGCCGCCCAGCACGCGATGGCCTCGCTACGGCCGATCGCATCCAGGCCTTCGTTCGTGGTTGCCTTGACACCGACGCGGTCCGGCGCGAGGCCGAGCAATGCGGCGACGGCAGCGCGGATGCGTTCCTTGTGCGGCCCCAGACGCGGCTGCTGGGCGTGGATGATGAGATCTACGTTTTCGACTGCGTAGCCGCCGGCACGCGCGCGGCGCAGCGCCTCAGTCACGAAACGCCGGCTGTCGGCACCCTTCCAGGCAGGGTCAGTGTCCGGGAAGAGATCGCCGATGTCGGGTTGGCCGGCGGCGCCGAGCAGCGCATCGCACACGGCGTGCAGCACGACATCCGCATCGCTGTGGCCGAGCAAGCCCCGATCATGCGGAATCGGCACGCCGCCCAGGATGAGCGGGCGATGTTCAACGAGCCGGTGCAGGTCATAGCCGATGCCGATCCGCGTGCTCATTAGACGGTCCGCCGGTGGTACGGGCACTTGGTGCGCGGTTATGCTATCGAGCGGGCGTCCGAACGGCGAGTCGGGCGACACGTAGAATCAGAGGAACGGCAGGCGCGAATGGCGAAGGCACGGCGGTCCAACGAATACACCGACTATCGCCGGGTGCTGAAGGCGAAGGGCGATGTCTCCCTGGGCGCCTACGCCCGGGCGGAACGCCGGCGGCGCATTCTGATCGGGCTGGCTGGGCTGGGGCTGATCGTGGGGGCGGGCGTGGCGTACTACCTGCTGCGGCCGGCACCGACCAAGCCAATGGTGCCGACCGTGCCGCTGGCCGTCCGGTGCGTGGTGCCGACTTGCGGTTGGGAGGGCGTGCTGGACGTGCCGCTGGCGCAGACCGAGCAGCCCCAGGAATGTCCGAAGTGCAAGCAGCGTTCGTGCCAGAAGCTGTGGGAGTGCCGCGATTGCGGGACGCAATTCCTGCCCAAGGGCGTGCCGACCAACCTGCGGTGTCCGGCGTGCGGAAGCGCGGCGGTGGGCACGGCCGAGGCGACGGTGGGCGGGCTGGAGGGTAGTGACTCGCCCTGAGCAGCGGGTGACACAAGGGTTCAGGGCGAAGCGGTCGATAATGTTCTGGCGAGGACGCCGGCGGGCCGCGTTGACGGGCCGCGTGGTGGTCCGTAGCATCGAAGCAGACGCGGGGAGGCTTGGGGCCGTCGAGGTCCGATAACGGCCGCCCCGCGAGTTGTTGCCGCCTGCGGGCAGACCGGCACGTCTGCGGTCTGGCGGCGGGCATGGAGGCTGCAGATGTCTGGTCGCGACAACGTCCTGGCGGTGATCGATCGCCACCTCGACAGTCAGAAGTTCCGCCAGCAGCACTGGGAGGGGAGTTTCTTCGACTATGTTGACCTGGTGCTGGCGGACCCGCGGCTGGCGCGGAATGCGTTCCAGCGCGTGTACGACATGGTGCTGCACTTCGGGACGGAGAAGTACACGTACCTGAAGCAGGACTATGTGCACTACAAGTTCTTCGACGACCCGATCGACAAGGGCGCCGACGCCGTGTACGGGCTCGACGCGTCGCTGATGCGGCTGGTCGAGACGTTCAAGTCGGCGGCCCAGGGCTACGGCAGCGACCGCCGCATCCTGCTGCTGCACGGGCCGGTGGGGTCGAGCAAGAGCACAATCGTGCGGCTGCTCAAGAAGGGGCTCGAGTACTACTCGCTGATGGATGAAGGGGCGCTGTACACGTTCTCGTGGAAGGTGCCGAACGAGGACGGCTCGTGCGAGCTGCAACCCTGCCCGATGAACGAAGAGCCGCTGAAGCTGATTCCGCGCGCGGCCCGGCGGGAGATCCTGGCGCAGATCAACGCCGATCTGCCGGAGGATCGCCAACTGCGCGTGGAGGGCGATCTCGACCCGTTCTGCCGCAAGACGTTCGAAGACCTGTTGATGAAGTACGAGGGCGACTGGCGCAAGGTGCTGGAGCACGTGGTCGTGCGGCGGCTGGCGCTGTCGGAGAAGGACCGGCTGGGCATCGGGACGTTTCAGCCGAAGGACGAGAAGAACCAGGACTCGACCGAGCTGACGGGCGACATCAACTACCGCAAGATCGCGCAGTACGGCTCGGACTCCGACCCGCGGGCGTTCAACTTCGACGGCGAGCTGAATATCTCGAACCGCGGCATCTGCGAGTTCATCGAGGTGCTGAAGCTGGACGTCGCGTTCCTGTATGACCTCTTGGGGGCGTCGCAGGAGCATACGATCAAGCCGAAGAAGTTCGCGCAGACGCACATCGACGAGGTGATCATCGGGCACACGAACGAGCCCGAGTACAAGAAGCTCCAGAGCAACGAGCTGATGGAAGCGTTCCGCGACCGCACGATCAAGATCGACATTCCGTACAACATCCGGCTGTCGGACGAGATCAAGATCTACGAGAAGGACTTCGGCAAGGACAAGGTGCGCGGCATCCACATCGCGCCGCACACGGTCGAGGTGGCGGCGATGTGGGCCGTGCTGACGCGGCTGGCGGAGCCGAAGAAGGCCGGGCTGACGCTGTTGCAGAAGCTGAAGCTGTACGACGGCAAGAACATCCCGGGCTTCACCGAGGACTCGGTCAAGGAGCTGCGCGAGGAGTCGCCGCGCGAAGGTATGGTGGGCATCAGCCCGCGCTACATCCAGGACAAGATTTCGAACACGCTCGTGGGCGAGCAGGCCCAGGCGGACCGGGCGATCAACCCGTTCATGGTGATGAACGAGCTGGAAGGCGGCCTGAGCCACCACTCGCTGATCACGGACGAGGAGCAGAAGAAGCGCTACAAGGAGCTGCTGACGATCGTCCGCGAGGAGTACGAGGACACGCTCAAGGCTGAGGTGCAGCGGGCGATCTCGGCGGACGAGGATGCGATCCAGCGGCTGTGCGCGAACTACATCGACAACGTGCGGGCTTACACGCAGCACGAGAAGGTGCGCAACAAGTACACCGGCCGGGACGAGGCGCCCGACGAGCGGCTGATGCGCGCGATCGAGGAGAAGATCGACATTCCCGACAGCCGCAAGGACGATTTCCGCCAGGAGATCATGAACTACATCGGCGCGCTGGCCTTGGACGGCAAGAAGTTCGAGTACAACACGAACGCGCGGCTCTACAAGGCGCTGGAGCTGAAGCTGTTCGAGGACAGCCGCGACACGATCAAGCTGAAGAACGTGGTGTCCGGCGTCGTCGATGACGAGACGCAGGCGAAGATCGACGTGGTGAAGCAGCGCCTGATCAAGTTCTTCGGCTACAACGAGACGAGCGCGACGGACGTGCTGAACTACGTTGCCAGCATCTTCGCCCGCGGCGACACGAAGCGCGAGGATTAACGCGCGCCGTTTCCGGTGCGGGGCACGGCGCCTTATTCCCCTCCCTCTCAGGAAGTGGGCAGGGGGAGGGTCGACGGCAGGAGCGGCGTATCCTCTCCCTGGGAGGAGGAGGGATCGTGACCGCCGCTGGTCGTCTGCTTGCGGGGTAGATCACTGCGGTTTCAGCGTGAACGGCGCCGGGCGGGTCGATAGCCTGAGTGTATCTGGTGCGGCGTGGCCCCGGGGAAGGGCGCGCCGGTGCCGGGAGTGAGGTGCGCGATTGGACCAGCGACCAGACTGCGCTGCCAGTAAGAGCGTAGCGCACATCAAGGGGTTGTTGGTCCGGACGCAGGCATCGTCGCTGCCGGCAGGATGGGGGCCAGGATCTCTCGGATGGCTGCCATACGTTCAAAGACGTGGTCCAACTTCTTGCGCACGGTCGAAACGACTGCTGCGCTATCAGGCTCTTCATCCTCGTCCCATTTCGAAAGGACCTCGTTGAAGAGTGTGGTCCAGCTATCAGCAATCTTCTTTGGATCCGGGAATCGCTTGAACCCGAGTTCATCTGACCGTGCCACGAGCTGTTGAATGGCACGTCGTCGCCACTCGGTGCCCTTACACCACCCAAGCGCTGCTCGCGCCCTCGACGGCTCTCACCTCTGGCGGTATAGAATCCGATAGAAAGGGCGTCTGACGCCTTTTCCTGGACTTGCAGGTGCCATGGTGGATAACGGCGGCCCGCTCAAGATCGGCAAGGACCATCAGCGCTTCCGGCAGATCGTCAAGGGGCGCATCCGTAAGGACTTGCGCAAATTCCTGACCCGCGGCGAGCTGATCGGCAAAGAGGGCAAGCGCCTCGTCAGCATCCCCGTGCCCGGTATCGACCTGCCCCATTTCCGCTATGGCGACAACAATGACCAGGGCGTCGGGCAGGGCGACGGCGAGGCCGGTCAGACGGTCGACGGCGATGAATCCGGCGCCGGCCCCGGCGGGACCGAACCCGGCCAGCACATCCTCGAGGTCGAGGTTTCGCTCGAAGAGCTGGCTGACATCCTCGGCGAAGAGCTGCAGCTCCCGCGGATCATGCCCAAGGGCCGCCACAACATCACCAGCGTCAAGGAGCGCTACAGCAGCATTCGCCAATCCGGTCCGGAGTCGTTGCGGCATTTCAAGCGAACGTTCCGTCGCGCGTTGCGCCGGCTGATCATGTCCGGCGCCTGGGACCCGAACAACCCGAAAATGGTCTTCGAACGATCGGACAAGCTCTATCGCAGTTGGAAGCCGGTGCGCAAGCCGCAATCGAACGCCGTCATCGTCTACATGATGGACGTCTCCGGCTCGATGGGTCACGAGCAGAAAGAGTTGGTCCGGCTGGAGGCCTTCTGGATCGACGCCTGGCTCCGCCGCAACTACGACGGCATCGAGAGCCGGTACATCGTGCACGACGTGCACGCCGCCGAGGTCGATCGCGAGACGTTTTTCCATCTGCGCGAGGATGGCGGCACGAAGATTTCGAGCGCGTTCAAGTTCTGCAAGGAAATGCTCGACAAGCACTACGCGGCGAGCGAATGGAACATCTACCTCTTCCATTTCTCCGACGGGGACAACTCATCGGAGGCGGACTCGCGCGAGTGCTGCGACATGCTCAAGCAGCACCTGCTGCCGAACGCGAACCAGTTCGGCTACTGCCAGGTGGCCAGCGCCTACGGCAGCGGGCATTTCATCAACGTCCTGCGTGAGCACCTGGCCAACCAGGAGAACATGGTCACCAGCCGGGTGAACACGAAGGACGACATCTACGACAGCATCAAGGAATTCTTCGCCAAGGGCCGTTGAGCCGTGGTGCGCCTACGGGGGGACTTCGGGGGTGTCGCTGCCGGCACCGACGCTTGCTTTGTAGAGCTGCGCGGTCCACTCGGCGGACTGGGCGGGCCGACCCCAGGCATCGTAGAGCTGCACCAGCCGACGCATGGCCTCGAGCGTCTGCGGATGCTCGGGTCCGTAGGAGCTCCGCAGGCCCTCGTAGCTGCTGAGCAGCGGCAGTTCCGCCTGCGCGTATCGGCCGAGGCGGATCAGGCACTCACCGTGCTCGCTCTGAAGCTTCGCGGCATACCAGTTGCGGCGCGGCAGCACGAGCTTGGCGATCGCCACCAGCCGCCCGTATTCAGCCTCGGCCTCCTCCGCGCGGCCTTGTGCCAGCAGTTGGGCTGCGGTCGTGCGCAGCACCTCGAGCGGAATCCGCGGAAGGATCGGCGGCGAGGCCGGCTGGCCATCGTCCTCGGCCCTGTCGGCGCCGGTGTCCTCGCCGAGGATGAATTCCGTCAGCCGCTTGGTGGCCTCGGCCTGGGCCCGGGCGTGCTCCTCCGCGGCGCGGGCGCGCAGCAGGCCGCTGTACGTCCCGATGGTCGTGGTCGCGAGGCCGAGCAGGACGGCCGCTAGCGTGGCGACGAGCCCCTTGTTCCGCTGCGCGAACTTCGTCCATTCGTACCAGGTGCTGGGCGGACGGGCGGTGATCGGGCGGTCCGTCAGGTAGAGCCGCACGTCGCCCGCCAGCTCCGATACGCTCTGGTAACGCCGGGCCGGCTCCTCGGCTGTCGCCGTGCGGATGATGGTCTCGACATCCGGCGGCACGCTGGGATCGATGGCCCGCGGGCGTCGCGGCTGCTGCTCGGCGAAGACGCGCCACGCCTCGGGGAGCGGCAGGTCCTCGACCGGGTAGGGCAGGTCGCCGGTCATGAGCTTGAAGAGGATCACGCCGAGCGAGTAGACGTCGCTGCGGACGTCGCACGACTCGCGTTCGCCGCGGCGTTGCTCGGGGCTCATGTAGGCGAGCGTACCGACCATGGCGCCGGTGGTGCCGATCCTGGTCCCGTGCGTCGTGTCGCTGCCGGTGATGGCGGCGACGCCGAAGTCGACGACCTTGACCTGGAGCTCCTGGCAGGTGGGGTCCTTGGGCGGCAGGACGAGGATGTTCGAGGGCTTGAGGTCCAGGTGGATGACGGACTTCATGTGGGCGTGCTGAATCGCCTCGCAGATCTTGCAGAACAGCACGAGGCGCTCGCGGCGCGGCAGGTTGTGCTGCTTGACGTAGTCGTCCAGCCGTTCGCCCTCGATGAGTTCCATGACGAAGTACGAAAGACCGTCCTCGGTCTGGTCGGCGTCGTAGATGCTGGCGACAAAGGGGTGGTTCAGCCGCCCGAGGATGCGCGGCTCGTGACCGGACCAGCGGGCGTCGCCGCCGCCGGTGTGGACGACCTTGAGCGCCACGCGGCGGTGCGGCCAGCGCTGCTCGGCCTCGTACACGGTGCCCATCCCGCCGTGGCCGAGCTCGCGGATGAGGCGATACGGTCCGATCTGCCGGCCGACCAGCGCATCGGTGCGGGGCGGCTTGTCCACGGGGCCGGCGAGGAGCGACGTTTCCAGGAATGTGCTGCCGCGTTCGCTGGCGGCGAGCAGGTTCTCGACCTCATGGCGCAGATCCGGGGCGTCGGGCAGCTCCGACGTCAGAAACGCATCCCGGGCCTCGGGCGGCACTTTCTGCGCCGCGTGGAAGACCCGCTCGATGATGCGGAAGCTGTCGGCGTTCATGGCGGCACCGTCGCGCTGTCGTTGGCTGGCGTGCTGCCGTCCAGGGCGTTGAACAACCAGGCCTTCGCCAGCCGCCAGTCGTTGTGAATGCTGGCGCGCGACAGCCCCAGCTCGTCCGCCGCCTCCTGGAAGGTCAGGCCCAGCAGGAAGAGCAGCTCCACGACGCGCGCGTGACGGGGTGATATTTCGTGCAGGCGCTGCAGGGCCTCGTCGAGCGCGAGGAAATCGGAGCTGTCCCAGCCCTGCTGGGCCGCGCACTCGTCGGAGAGCAGTTGGCGGTGAAACACGGGCCGATGCGCGCCGTTGTGCCCGCGCCCGCCGCGCTTCTGCGCGTCGATCCGCCGGGCCAGGTCGCACAACTGCTGGCGCATCTTCTGGACCAGCAGCGCCAGGGCGTGGGCGCGCGACGTGCAGTTCTCGACACCGCATTCCGACAGCTTGAAGAACGCCTGGTGGACCAGCGACGCGGTCCCCGGCCGGTTCAGGCCCGACCACTTGGCCAGCAGACGATGGGCACGCTCGCAGGCCTTGTCGTAGACCAGCGGGATCCAGTCCCGCAGCCGCTGCGGAGCCTCGCTCCCGGGCTCACCGTTGTTGCCCCGGTCACTGACCATCTGTCTTCCGTCGCGCACGTTGTGTCGCACGCCGGCGGGCCGGCGCCGTCACACCTTGATTATACACGTTTGGGTAAGACCGCAGGGTTGCCATGCCAGCCGCAAGCCCGCATCACGGCCAGAACGCCGCGATTGCCACGGTGATCCAGATCGCGGCACCAGCTATCAGCTTGGCAACCGTGCCGGCGAAGCGTCCCACGCCCGCCCCGAGACCCGACTTCAGAGCTGCGTGGCCAGAACGCCCGCCGCTGAGCTCGAACGCCCAGGCGCCGATCGCGGCGCCGCCGCAGGTGCCCAGGAGGGAGCCCAACACCGGCGCGAAGAAGGTGCCCACGACGGCACCCAGGATGGCTCCCAGCAGTGCGCCTAGCGCCCCCCGGCGCGTTCCGCCGACGCTCCGGCTGCCGACCGCGCCGGCGACGAACTCGAAGACCTCGGCGGCCAGCGCGACCACGCCGATCGCAATCAGGACGGGGACGCCAATGAGCGGGGTGCCGTCGCCGGTGTCCCACCACCACCACGCGACGAGCAGCGTGCCCAGCACCATCAGCCACGTGCCCGGCAGGCCGACGACAACCAGGGCCAGCCAGCCGGCGTTCAGGAGCGTCAGCCCGGCCGCAATGAGATAGGACATACCATCCTCACCGCCGCTCGCGGGGCACAGCCGCACCGGCGGCCGCGCGAGCACACGCATTTGGGTGCCCGTTCGGCCCCGCTGCGGCGCCGCGCCGCGCCGGTGCGACATGGCGGCGCTCCCCGGTGGCGCCGCCGGTCTTCTACGGCTCCGGCGGTGACTGGGCCGGCGGTGGGATTGGCGCGACGCGGAGGTTGCGATAGGCGCCTTCCTGCTGAAACCGACTGCAGTCCCGGTGAGCTTCCTCCTCGGTGTCGTAGCGCCCGAGCGTGACCGTCAGACCATCGACAGCCTGGGCCTGAATCCGCCAGCGCTTCGGCTGAATGGGCCGGATCGGAGGCATGCGGTACTCCTTGAACGGTGGCGCCGGCGCGCCGGCCCCCGGCAGCGGCCCGTGGGTGGCGCCGCAAGCACAAACCTAGTACCGCCGACCGCCGCCACGGCCGCCATGGCCTCCGCCACCGAATCCGCCGCGGCTCTCGCGTGGCCGGGCTTCGTTGACCGTGAGGGTGCGGCCGTCGTGCTCGGACCCGTTGAGGGCGGTGATCGCTGACTGGGCCTCGTCGTCGCTGCTCATCTCCACAAACGCGAATCCCTTGCTGCGCCCGGTCTCTCGATCGGCAACGACCTCGGCGCTGCGGACGGTTCCATGCTGCGCGAACAACTGCTCGAGATCCGCGCTGCTGACGGTGTAGCTCAAGTTCCCGACATACAACCTCTTGCCCATCGGATCACTCCATACGATGGCAGGCCGGACCCAATGTTTCTCTTTCAGGGTCGCGTGTGAAAGCGGCCGACGTTTCGGCCTGGGAGGTAGGAAAGCGATCCAGGCCATGCAGTCTGGATTGGTTGCACAATCTTCACGCACACGCCTGATTCGACGAACCAACCGTGTTCATTATAACGCCGGGTCGACGACTGTCCAAAGCCAGGCACCCCCGCGGCGCGCACGCCGCGAACGCCCCCTCAGACCCCGCGCCGCAGTTGCTTCTGCGCGGCTTCTACCGTGTTGCGCAGCAGCATCGCCACCGTGAGCGGTCCGACGCCGCCCGGCACCGGCGTGAGCGCGCTGGCCACCTCGCGTACCGCGGCAAAATCGACGTCGCCGACCGTGCGGCGAACCTCGCGGCCGTCCGCGTCGCGTTCCTTGATGCGGTGAATGCCGACGTCGATCACCACGGCCCCAGGTTTCACATGTGCGACGCCGATCGCGCGGGGCTGGCCCATCGCGACCACGAGAATGTCCGCCGCCCGCGTGTGGCTCGACAGGTTGCGCGTCGCAATATGGCAGCCAGTCACCGTCGCTTCGTGCGTCAGCAGGAACATCGTCACCGGCCGGCCGACAATGCGGCTCTGGCCGACGACGACGGCATGGGCGCCGCGCTCGACGACGCCGCTGCGGCGAATCAGCTCGGTGACCGCGAGGGCGGTGCAGGGGGCGATGAGCGGCTCGCCGTAGAAGAGCAGGCCGATGTTGGCCGGGTTGACGCCTTCGACGTCCTTGTACGGATCGATGTGATACTGGGCGACGGCGGGCTCGATGTGTGGCGGCAGGGGCAATTGCAGCAGGATCCCGGTCACCGTCGGATCCGCATTCAGCCGGTCGAGTGTCGCCAGCAGTTCGGCCTGCGTGGTGGACTCGGGCAGCTCGACGAGGTCGTACTGCACGCCGACCTTGACGGCGAGGTGGCGTTGCGAACCGGCATACAGCCGTCCGGCCTCGTCCGTGCCGACTAGAACAGCGCAGAGCTTGATCGGGCCGTGGTGGGCGTTGTACCACGCGACCTGGCGGGTGACCTCGGTGCGAATCTCGGCGGCATACGCCGCTCCGTCAAGAATGCGCGCGGGCATGGCGTCTCCACCTCGGCGCTCGGGCGGCGAATGAACGCGTGCCACCACCGCCGGCTCCACAGTGCGACACAGACCGAACGTCGCCGGCCGGCATGCGAAAGAGAGATTAGACGAACTTGCGCTGGCTGTCGAACCGGGGGCGCCGGCGCGAAAGCAGCGTCAGCCGGTTGCGGGGAGCGCGCCCGCCGGCTATGAAGTGCCAGATTCTACTTGCGTCGCGACCCAGCGCGAGGAGCCCAGCATGGAGAGTGTGCCCGCCAAGACCCCGTTTTGGGTGCAGGTGCGCAGCCTGCCGGCAAATTTCTGGTACGCCAATGTCATGGAGATGTTCGAGCGCCTGGCGTTCTTCAGTGTCAGCGCCATCCGCGCGTTGTTCCTGGTTGCGGCGACCAGTTCAAACGGGCTTGGGCTCAGCTATACGCAGAAAGGTACGATTCTCAGCATCTGGGCGGCGCTGCAGTGCCTGATCCCGATGGTCTCCGGCGGCTATACGGACCGCTACGGCTACCGAAAGAGCTTGGCGGTGGCCTTCACGATCAACACCCTGGGCTATCTGCTGATGGCCCATTCGAAGGGCCTCGCCGATGTGCTCGGCGGGCGCGGGCTGCCGGACGCCGGATTCTGGGTCTTCCTGTTCGCGGCGTGCATGGTGGCCAGCGGCACCGCGATCTTCAAGCCGCCGGTCCAGGGCACGATCGCCCGCGTCACAACGGCGGAGACTTCGTCGCTGGGCTGGGGGCTGTTCTACTGGGTCGTCAACATTGGCGGAGCGCTGGCTCCGGCGATGGCAGGCTCGCTGCGGGGTGAGGTTGACTGGCGCTACGTGTTCTATTTTGCCGCGGGGGTCACCGCATTGAACTTCCTGCCGGCGTTTTTGCTCTATCGCGAACCCGCGCACGTGCCGGCTGCCGCGGGCGACGAGGAGCAGAAAGGGCCTTTCGGAGTGTTCTGCGCGTCGATCGCCAACGTTTTCAGGGACCCGCGGCTGGTCGCGTTTCTGCTGATCTTCTCGTGCTTCTGGCTGATGTTCATGCAGCTCTTTGACCTGCTGCCGAACTTCATCGACGAATGGGTGAATACCAGCGACGTTGCCGGCTTCTTCGGTACCATTCGGCACGACTGGGTCACGGCGACCGGACAGACCAAGCCCGAGATCATCGTGAACATCGACGCCGTAACGATCATCCTGCTGGTCATTCCGATCTCCTGGCTCATCAGCCGCATGCACAAGGTGGCAGCCATGATCATCGGGATGCTGATCGCGACCTTCGGCTTCATCGGTTGCGGGCTGACGACGATCGGCTGGCTGTGCTGCGTCATGATCTTCGTCTTCGCGATCGGCGAGATGATCTGCAGCCCGACGTTCAGCGCGTACATCGGCCTCATCGCGCCGCCGGACAAGAAGGCCCTCTACATGGGCTATTCCAATATCCCGCTCGCGATCGGCTGGGCCGTCGGTAACCTGCTGTCCGGCTACGCCTACGAGCACTTCAGCAGCAAGGTCAATCTGGCCCGACACTACCTCGTGCATACGCTCGGCCTGCCGAATGACCTGGTCGCGAATACGACCGCGCTGCCGGGCGAGCAAGTGGTCAACAGCCTGGCTTACATCGTGAAGACCGGCGACGGCGCGGCAGTCTGCGACGCGGTCTCGTCACTGACGCAGTACACCGCCAAGAGCCCCGCCGCGCCCGAGCAGATCACCGCCGCCTTCGAGCGCATCGTCGCGCAGGTCGACCCGGCGGCTGTGCAGCACGTCACGCAGCTGCTGTGGAACGCGTATCACCCGCAGGTGGTGTGGTTCGGGCTGGGTGCCGTGGGCTTGATCGGCACGCTCGGCATGATCGGGTTTTACTTCGTCACACGGGGCGGCGGCTCGGGACCGGCGGAATCCGCTTCGGCCGCCTGAATTTCGTATCCGAATCGTGCCCGCGCCGCGACGCAATCCGGCGAGCCGGCGGCGAACTCGCGGCAGAGCGTCGGTCGCTGGGTGTAGATCCGGCACGCGTTGGCGTGCAGCGGCCCGTCCAGTGCCACGCAGCGGTCGGTGTCCCGGTGCCGCTTCATGAAACGCAGGGCCGGCGCCCCCGGGCGGCGATACAACGTGGTTAGCGCCACCAGCCGCGGGTCGCCCTCGAACTGGTCCGCCTCCGCGTCGGTCAGCAGCACATCCAGGCCATGACAGCACGCACCGCAGGTTTGACAGTCAAACGACATGATCGACGTCCACGTGGTGGCCACCGGCCTTCGGCGCCGTTCGCGCCGGCCCGCACTGGCACATCCGGCCCTTCCACGGGTAATCTTAGGCGCTCCGGGGCCCGGTGGCACGTCGGCAGCGATCGGCCGGGTGGCGGTCACGGCTTGCGCCGGTGGCTCTGGACGGACCACGGGAGGCACGGTCGTGAAACAGATGTTCGTCGGTGGGGCGGTGCTGGTGTTGTTGGTCGGGGGGCTGGTCGCGTACGGCGTGCGGCACTTGCGCGCGCAGTTCAGCGGTGCGGAGGGGTTCCCGGTCGGCTTCGCGCTGGGCAACGCAGGCTCGAACAGCATCGAGCTGCACGTCGCGGTGACGCACGACATGGTGAAGGCGGACCCGCCGACCATCACCCCCAACGGTGTATTGCTCTGGAACGAATGGGTTCCGCAGCATTTCGAATTGCGCGACGCGGCGGGGCAGTCCGTGCGTCTGAACCGCGCGGGCACCAGCGTCGTGATCAACGAGCGGAAGGCGTTCAACCCCGAGTTCTACCTGGTCGCACGACTCACGCCGGGCACCACGTACAGCCTCGACTACATCCCCTATGTGGGCGAGAACAAGCGCCACCGCCATACCTTCACGGCGACGGCGGCCGAGCAGCCGTTTCAGCGCCTGATCTTCGAGACCATCCGCACTGCCCCGCCACGGTCGGCGCCGTAGTGTACAAGCTCGTTGCAGGTGGCTCCGGTCATGGGTGGTGGGGCGTCCCGCCCGCCGCGGCAACGGGCAATATGCCCGTACCACCCATGTTGGAGTAATTGTGAAGAACTGCGTTGGCGGCTACGTCCCGAACAGCTTCTGCAGGACGTCCTTGGCCCGGTCCGCGTCCGCGTCGGCGTAGAAGGCGATGCTCGTGACGCAGCGCCCGCCGAGCGACAGGGCAGCGTAGCTGAGAATGTTGATGTTGGCGTCCGACAGCGCGTTGGCGATCTTCGCGCCGAGCCCGGGCGCGTCCGGCGCCTCGATCCGCAGCGTCCGCAAATGGCCCGCCTTGGACAACCCGGCCCTTTCCGCGGTCTCCAGCTCCTGCACGCTGCGCAGTGGGGAGATGAACAGCGTGGCCTGGCCGGAAGTCTCGCGGCGGGCGATGATCAGCTCGAGATTGAGGCCGCCGGCGCTGAGCGCCCGCAGCTTCTCGCCGAGCGCCCCCTTGTGATCCGCCAGCGTGCCACCCCAGACGTGCTCTTTCGTGATGCGATAGTCTTTCATGTCGCCTCCCGAGGCAACGAGCCGCAGCGATCCGCTTTGAACACGCCCAGAATGTACCGTCCGCCAAGGCGAAGTGGTAGTGCGAAGTTGAAGTCCGCACGTCCGTGTCGGTCGGTCGTGCTACGTCCGACGTACGGACTGGCCAACAATGTCCGCCGCCAGCCCCACGCGTCCGCCGGCGTCGCCGTCCCAGGCATGCGTCGCGATGCTCTGCACGATCTGTTCGGCCAGCCGGACCGCGGCGACGCCATCCTCCACGCTGACCGGCGGGCGCTTGTGCGTCCGCACGCATTCGACGAATGTCTCCAGCTCGGTGCGCAGCGGGTCCTGGTCGTCGATCTGCAGCGGCTCGACGTGGACCATTTTGCCGAAGTCGAGGCCCGCCATCTGCGACAGGTCCTCGATGTTCTTCTCGCGCGCCAGCTTCAGCACGTCGAGGTTGCGGTCCAGCGTGATCGCGACGCCGACCTTCTTCTGATAGTCCAGCGAGACGTACGCCTTCTCGGCGAAGACCCGCAGCTTGCGCTCGGTCTTCAGCGCCAGGCGCGACGCGGTGAGGTTCGCCACGGCGCCGCCCCTGCAGGTCACGCGCGCGTTCGCGATGTCCTCGTACTTCCCGAGCACGTTGACGCCGACCGCATCGACGCGCTGCACCTCATCGCGGACCAGGTGCAGCAGGATGTCGATGTCGTGGATCATCAGGTCGAACACGACGCCGACATCCGCCGAGCGGAACGTGAACGGGCTGATCCGGTGCGTTTCGACGAATTTCGGCCGCAGCCCCAGCCGGTCCACCGCCCGCACCGCCGGATTGAAGCGCTCCGTGTGCCCGACCTGCACGATGACGTCATGCTCGCGGGCAAGCGCGGCGATCTGCTCGGCATCCGTCGCCGTTGGCGCCAGCGGCTTCTCGATCAGCACATGAATGCCACGCTCGATGAGGGGCCGGCTGACGGCCAGGTGGTGCACGGTCGGGACGGCGATGTTCACCGCGGCGACGTCGCCCAGCTCCGGCGTCAGGCGGTCGGCGTAGCGCACCTTCAGCGGTTCGGCGAGCTGCCGCGCGCGCTCCACGTTTGAGTCGATCACGGCGACGAGCTGCACGCCGGGCATCTGGGCATAGGTGCGCACGTGGTGGCGGCCCATGTGGCCGGCGCCGATCACGGCAACGGGCAGGGGGGTATTCAACGGGCTAATCCTCTTTCCGGTGGTCGTAGAAGCCGGCCAGGTCCTGCACGCTGTCCGTGCGATAGTGCTCGCGGACGCGGCCGAAGATGCCGATTTCGAGCTTGCGTTTCAGGAAGTCGACCAGGTAGCGCACGTGGTCGTCGTCGATGAGCCCGTTGGTCTCGATCTCGCGCAGGGCCTCGCTGGTGCGCAGCGGGGCGCGCTCGCCGCGCCGGGCATACAGCAGCCGCGCGGCCGCGCGGATGCGGACGATGGACTGCTCGGGAAAGCGCCAGCGGCGCAGGCCCTCGGTGTTCACGCCGCGCACCGACTGGTCATAGCCGAGCACCTTCATGAACGGCGGCACATCGTGCGTGATGCGCGTCATGCCAGCGATGTAAGCGTTGCGGCCGACCGTGACGAAGTGGTGCATGGCGCTGGCGCCGCCGATGACCACGCAGTCTTCGAGCTTGATGTGGCCGGCGAGCTGCACGATGTTGGCGATGACGATGTGGTTGCCGAGTTCGGCGTCGTGGGCCACGTGCACGCCGACCATGAGCAGGTTGTGATTGCCGATGCGCGTGACGCCCCCGCTGCGCTGATCGGCCTCGGTCCCGCGGTGGATGGTGACGTGCTCGCGGAAGATGTTCTCCGCGCCGACGACCAGGCGCGTGGGTCCGCCCTTGTACTTGAGGTCCTGCGGGGCCGCGCCCAGCACGCAGCCGGGATAGAACACGTTGCCCGGCCCGAACTCCGCCGGCCCCTGCAGCGTGACCCGCGGGTGCAGCGTGCAGCCGTCGCCGACGCGCACGTGCGGGCCGATATAGCTGAAGGCGCCGACTTCGATATCCACGCCGAGCTCGGCCTTCGGATCAACGTACGCGCTGGGATGTATGCGGCTCATACGGGGTCGGCATCCACGAGCATGAAGCGGATCATCGCTTCGGCCACGAGTTCGCCGCCCACGGTGGCGCGGCACAGCGTCTGCCCGGTGCGCGCCTTGACGCGCACGGCCTCGGCCTCCATGACCAGTTGATCGCCGGGCATGACCGGCCGGCGGAACTTGACCTTGTCCAGGCTGAGCAGCACCGCGACCTTGCCGGTGTGCTCGAGCTTCTGCGAGAGCAGCACGCCACTGAGCTGCGCCAGCGCCTCGATGATGAGCACGCCCGGCATGATCGGCTGCCGCGGGTAATGTCCCTGGAAAAACGGCTCGTTGATCGTGACGTTCTTGATGCCGACGGCGCGCCGGTCACCCTCGATCTGCACGACGCGGTCGACCAGCAGCATCGGAAAGCGGTGCGGCAGGATGCGCTGCACCTGGCGGATGTCGAGTTCGGGCGCATGCGTGAGCCGCTGCTCGAACTGCGCGCGGGCCCGCTGCTCGCAGAGCCGCCGCGTCAGCTCGTGGTTCAGGTGGTGCCCGGACTTGCGCGCGTAAATCTTGCCGCAGATGAAGCAGCCCGCCAGCATCAGGTCGCCGACCAGGTCGAGAATCTTGTGCCGCACGCACTCGTTTTCGTAGCGATACCGGTTGTCGATCGGGCCGTCGCGGCCGATGACCAGCACGTCGGCGTACGTCAGGTGCAGCCCCAGCCCCGCCGTCCGCAACTGCTGCGCCTCCTCCTCCAGTACGAACGTGCGCGACGGGGCGATCTCGCGGCGGAAGCTTTCCGGCGTGAGCACGAAGCGGTGAATCTGGTGGCCGATGGCGCTCTGCTGGCCGTAGTCGAGCTCGTAGATGATCTCGAGTCGGCCCGGCTCGCCCGGCCACGCGACCAGCTCGGCATCGCCGTCGCTCACCCGCAGGGGTTCCGTGACTTCGAGCAGGTTGCGCTCCGCGTCCTGGGCGACGACGCCGGCCTCAGCGAGCGAATCCAGGAACGGCAGGCAGCTCCCGTCCGTCGCGGGCAGCTCGGCGTTGTCGAGCTCGATGATCAGGTTGTCGATTTCCAGCCCGCGGGCCGCGGCCAGGCAATGCTCGACGGTCTCGATCGCGGCGGTCCCGTTGCGCAGCGACGTGCGCCGGGCGCGTTTGCTCAGGTTCTCGAAGCGCGCCGGGATGCGCACGGGCTCGGGCTGGTCGGTGCGCACGAACGCAATACCGCTGTTCGGCGGCGCGGGCTTGAAGCGCACCCGCACCGGGAAGCCGGTGAACAGTCCGCGCCCGGACAGTTCAGTCTCGCGTTCTATCGTCTGCTGCTGACTCAAGTCGCTCCACTCGCGCGAGCAAGTCCCGCATTTGTGCCATCATTTTAGGCAGGCGGCGGATGCTGATCAGCTCTCGTGCATACTGGGTCGCGTTCACAGCGGGAATTCCGCGGTACGAGGCCGAGCCCGCGAGATCACCTGAGATAACGCTCGCCGCCGCGACGATCGCCCGGTCACCGATGTGCACGTGGTCCGTCACGCCCACTTTGCCGCCGAGCATGACTTGCTTTCCGATGGTCACCGAGCCCGAGAGCCCGCACTGGCCGGCCATGACCGTATCCTCGCCAATCTGCACATTATGGCCGACCTGGACAAGATTGTCGATCTTCGTGCCGCGGCCGATGCGCGTTTCGCCGCTGCGCGCCCGGTCGATGCAGGTGTTGGAGCCCACCTCGACGTCATCCTCAATGACGACGATCCCGATCTGCGGGATCTTCACGTGCCTGCCGCCGCGCTGGTGGTAGCCGAAACCGTCGGTGCCGATTGTCGAATTCGCGTGGATGATCACGCGGTCGCCCAGCCGGCAGTACTCGCGCACGACGACGTTCGGCCAGAGCACGCACTCGCGGCCGAGCTGCGCCCCGGTCCCGATGTACACGCCCGGATGGAGCTGCGTGCCGGGGCCGACCACCGCGTCCGGACCCACCCAGACGTGCGGCCCGATGCACGCGCCCGCGACCACCGCGCTGTCCGCCACGCGCGCCGCGGGGTCGACGCCCGCCGGCACGGTCGGGGTCGGCGGCGCCAGGACCGCGAGCGCGGCACACAGCGCGATGTCTGGGTCCGACACGACGATGACCGTGCGCCCGGACGGCACCGGGCACGCGGTCGAGATCAGCACCGCGCCGGCCTGCGACCCGGCCAGGCGCGGCAACACGCTGGGCGCGCCGATCCAGGACAGCGCGTCCGGGCCGGCGTTTTCCAGCGTTGCCACACGCCGGATGACCTGACTGCCGTCCCCGTGCAGCGTGCCGTTCAGGCGGCGGGCCAGTTCGGCGGCGGTGATTGTGGGCGTGCTGCTCATGGGGGCGCTCGGACGGCTACTGCTGCAACATCTGGACGCGCGGCTGGGCACGGTATTCCGCATTGAGCTTGTCGAGCACGACCTGGCTGATGTCAATGCTGGCGTTGTTGTAGAGCAGGTGCAGGTTCCGGATCTGGTCCTTGATCACGTCGGGGTCCATCGAGACCGCCTGGAACTCGCCCTTGTACAGCACCAGGTCGTATCCGTCGCGTTTGGCGATTGCCTCCGTGGCCTGGAGCATCTCCTTGTAAATGCGCACGGACCACAGCGCGAACTCCCGGGCCACGTCCGCCTGCTTCAGGTCCGCCCAGTTCTTGTAATCGATCTGGAGCGCCAGCATCTCGCGCATGCGCTGCACGAGCGTCGGGTCGGCGGGGTCCATCCGGTCCAGCTCGGCCTGCAGCGTGTCGATGCGGTCCCGGCGCTGCTTGTTTTCCGCGCTCAGCTTCTCCTGCAGCGCCCCGACCTCGTCAACCAGGTCTTTCTGCCGCTGATAGTCGTTCAGGACCTGTACGACGTTGATGCACGCCAGACGCCCGGTCGGCGCGCTGCCGCCGCCCTGTGCCTGCATGGTGCGGCTGAAGGCCAAGACCGCCACGCCGATCGCCAGCCCGGTGCCCAACCCAGTCAACCAAGATCGTTTCATGTGCGACTCCTTGCTCGCAGGTGCTCAGCGTCCGGGCGGCCGCGGCGCGGGCGTCCCGTCCACGTCACATTGTCTTCGGTTACCGGGCGTTCACAAGGGGCCGGGGGGCGGCGCGGGACCGCGCTGTATTCCAGACGTTGCCCGGTCGCGGCCGTCCCGGGCCGTGCGGCGACGCCCACATCATGCCGGGATGTACGGATGCCACGCCGTGGAGCAGAAAGCTCGATTATTGGCCGGCGCGCCCTTCCGGGTCGCCGACCGTCCGCCGGCGCCCGCGGCCGCGGCGACGTTCTTCAAGTGCTCTACTAGGACCACCGATGCGTCCATGGAAGACCAGCTTCTCGTGGAGGCGTCGAACGCCATGGCCATCGCTCAGACCAAACCCGCGCCCCCGACCGGCCATGGACCACGCCACCGCTTCTGGTGGGACGGCGTCATTCCAGAGGCGCTGGGGCTCTGTTTCGTCGTGATCATCTTTGTGGGGTTCGGCGCGGGGTATGTCATTGCCAATTGCAGTTGGCGGCAGCAGAACTTGGACGCACATCGCGCCGAGCTCCATGCCTTTGCGCAGGCCTGGGCGAACATCCTGGGCGCTTTCGCCGAGGCCGACGACACCGCGCTGCGCACGCTGGAACTGGGTCTGAGCGGCATGCCGCGCGTGCAGTGCGTGCGGTGGACTACACCCGAGGGACAGGCACGGTACGAGTGGTCTGCATCCGTGCGCGCGCCCGGCGACGCGGCCACGGTCTGGGCATCCAAGTCCCGCGCGCTGCTGGTCGCAAGAATCCCCGTGCAGTCGCCGGACGGACGTGCCGCGGGCACGCTGTACGTGGAGCGCGACGCGCACGTGGCGGCCGGGCATGACACCTTCCTGTTGCTTAACTGGGGCTTCGCGGCCGGCGTGAGCCTGGTTGCGTTCGCGGTCTTCTATCACCGCCTGCGGCGCCACTTGCGGCCGGTGGCTGCCATCGAGCGGAATCTACAGACCTATGCGGACGGGGTGGAGCGGCAACTCCTGACGCTGACGCTCAGCGACTCGCTGGGCACCGCGGCGCGCGGCTGGAACCGGCTGATCGAAGAGCTGGCCGGGCTGCAGCGCCAGGTGCAGGGCGCGGCGGGCGCGGGGGCCGCCAACGAGGTGCTCGCCCGGTTCGAGAACGCGGTATTCCGGCGGGTCGTCGACCGGTTGCCGTTCGGCGTGATCTGTGTCGGCGAGGACCAACGGATCGGCTACGCGAACGCCGCGGCCGGCGGCCTGCTGGGCCCTAAGTCGGACCCGCTGGTGGGCCGGCAGGTGGGTGAGGCGATCGACAATCCGGCGGTGGTGCAGGCTCTGATTGGGGCGCGGGCGCGCTCGGGTGGCAGTCAGTCGATCGAGCATACCTGCGGCAGTGGCGAGCACGAGACGACGCTGCGCTTCCGGATCCTGGGTCTGCCGTCGCCGCCGGCGGGCGGCGACGCGTTGATCACGGTGGAGGACGTCAGCCAGTTGCGCGAGGGGCAGCGGGCTCGCGATAACTTCCTCTACCACGTGACGCACGAGCTGCGCACGCCGCTCACGAACATCCACGCGTACGCGGAGACGCTGACGCAGCCGGAGTTCGACGACGAGCAGACGCGGAAGGAATGCTACAACGTGCTCATCAGCGAGACGCGGCGTTTGTCGCGACTGGTCGAGGACATCCTGAGCATCTCGCAGCTCGAGGTGGGTACGGCGCGGCTGGACGTGGGCGAGGTGGACCTGGCGCGGCTGGTGCGGCAGATGGTGCAGGACAATCTCGGGACGGCCGACGAGAAGCGCATCGACCTCACGCTGGCGCTGCCGCCGAAGGTGCCCAAGCTGAACGGGGACAAGCAGCGCCTCTCGGTGCTGCTCAACAACCTGATCGGCAACGCGATCAAGTACACGCCAGGGAACGGCAAGGTGCACGTGGCGGTCGAGGTGCAGGAACGGCAGGTGCGGATCGCCGTGCAGGACACGGGGATCGGCATCGCGCCCGAGGACCAGGCGCACGTGTTCGAGAAGTTCTACCGGGCTACGGACGACGCCGTGCAGGCCGTGCCGGGCACGGGGCTGGGGCTGGCCCTGGCCCGCGAGGTCGCCCGCCTGCACGGGGGCGACATTGTGCTGGAAAGCGAGCGCGGCAAGGGCTCGACGTTCACCATCGAGCTGCCGCTGGCCACCACGGACACGGCGGAGGTGTCGACGCGATGATCCGCATTGTCGTCGCCGAAGACGACCCGCACATCCTGCGATTGATCAGCATGTGGTTGCAGCGCCAGGGCTACACCGTGCTGGAAGCCCGCAATGGCGTGGCGGCCCGCGCGCTGATCGAGGTTGAGCCCGTCGACGTACTGGTCACGGACGTGAACATGCCGGGCCTGGATGGCGTGGCACTGATCGAAGCGGTGGTGCAGGCCGGCCGCGTGCGGCGGGGCGTCATCGTGCTGACCAACCGCTGGGATCACAGCGAGATCCGCGATCGGCTGGCGCAGTGGGGCGTCCAGGTCCTGCCCAAGCCGTTCAGCCCGAGTCGCCTGTCGGAGGTGGTCGAAGCGATGTTGAGTTCGGGGACCGCGGCGCCGCCGACCCGGCAAGGATGAAGTGACATGAGTACCTCCGGAACGCCCGCGATCGACGAAGGCCTGTTGCATGACTTGGTGGACGGTCTGTCGCGCCCGGGGCGCGACGCGTCGCTGGCGGTCGGGATCGTGGGCTGCGCCCGACACGCGCCGCAGCCGCCGGCTCACTGTATGCGCGCCTGCCTGCAGGGGGACGTCGGCGCGCTGGCGACGCGCGGCTGCGCGTTTCTGCAGGCGGCGGCCGCGAACCAGATCGAGCCCGCGACCCTGCAGGCGGACCGCTGCGCGCGCGGGTTTCGCGTGGCGGCCCAAACCACGACCATCGGCGGGGCGGCCGCGACGCTCCTGACGGTCGAGGGGCCGCTGCCGGACGCGCCGCTTCCAACCACCGAACCGAATCTGCTGGGGCACCTCGAGACCGCGTCGCGCCTGGTGCAGCGCGTCGGGCAGATGCTCGAGGAGAACAACGGCTTCGCCAACGAGGTCCTGCAGAACTACGAGCAGCTCAACCTGATCTTCGACCTCACGCAGCAGATCGCCAGCGTCACCGACGCGCAAGCGATCGAGAAGCTGCTGCTGCAGCGCGTCGCGCGCCTGCTGGCCACCGAAACGTTGTGGCTCTGTTCACCGGACGGGGCCTACCGACCCGTGGGCGCTGTCCCGCCGGGGCCGCGCGCGGCGACAGCGCTGGATGTCGCGCCCGCCGCGGTCGCGGAGATTGTGGACGCGGTGCGGCACAGCCGGCTGGTGCGCGTCGCGGACGTCAACGGCCGACAGCTCATCGCCGGGCCGCTGGTGCGACTCGATGACCAGGTGGACGTCTTGCTGGCCGACCGCAGCGCCGCGCGCGGGGCCTTTCAGTCCGGGGACATGATGCTCGTCGAATCGGTGCTCGCGTTCGGCGGGCAGATCCTGAGCAACACGGAGCTGCACGAGCGCATGCGGCGCATGGTGCTCGAGGTCACGCGGGCGCTCGTGGCGGCGATCGACAAGAAGGACCATTACACGAGCGGACACTCCGAGCGCGGCGGGTTCCTCACGCGGCTGACGGCCCAGGAGCTCGGTGTGCCCCCGGAGCAGCAGCAGGCCATGGAATGGGCCGGGCTGCTCCATGACGTCGGCAAGATCGGCATCCCCGAGGAGATCCTCTGCAAGCCGGGCAAGCTGACGCCCGCGGAGTTTGACATCATCAAGCAGCATCCGCGCATGGGCTACGAGATCCTACAGCCCATCGCGAGCTTCAACGTGATCCTGGAGGGCGTGCTCTACCACCATGAATACCCCGATGGCAGCGGTTACCCGGAGGGCCTCGTCGGCGAGCACATCCCGCTGGTGGCGCGCATCGTGCACGTCGTCGACACGTTCGACGCCCTGACCTCGACGCGCTCCTACCGCCAGGCCTTCAGCATCGACAAGGCCATCGAGATCATTCGGGCCGAGGAAGGGACGCGGATCGACGCGGAGGTGGGGGAGGCCTTCGTGCGGGCGTTCACGGCGTATCGGCACAGCGATCCCGTGGATTTCGCCGCCCGCTTTCCTACGGCGCACGGACCGGAGCCTGACCATGCCAAATCCTGACGCCTGGGCTGCCAACCTGCCGTTCCTCATCGGCGCCGTG
Source organism: Phycisphaerae bacterium (assembly GCA_017999985.1). Taxonomy (NCBI): domain Bacteria; kingdom Pseudomonadati; phylum Planctomycetota; class Phycisphaerae; species Phycisphaerae bacterium. The sequence goes on from JAGNKU010000016.1 coordinate 71,820, forward strand.
GCCCTGATCGCGGCCCTGGGCGTCGGCGCGCTGCTGCTCACGCGCCGCCGCGCAACGCCCACCAGCACGCCCGTCCTGACGCTGCCACCGGTGGCGCCGCCGCCGACCGAGCCACTGCCGACTCCGCCGGCGACCGCGCCGGGCCCCGCGCACCGCGTCTGCGCGGCGTTTCACCGCTGGTTGGCCGAGAACGGCGACAACCCGGAGGCCTGGGCTGCTTTTGACCAGCTGGTGCGCGAGGTCCTGGTCGAACACGTCGGCGCGACGCGCGTGCGCTGCTACCGCGTGCAGCCCGACTGCGAGACGCTCCTGACGATTTCCAACGGCGGGCGCGGGTCGGCCGCCGTTGGCCCGAGCGTCCGCGGCGGCCTGCTCGGGCACGTCGCCACGACGGGGCGGGAGTTCCTCGCGGGCGACGCAGCGCACGGCCCCCTCGTGGACCGGCTCGCGGCGCAGTGCGAGGACGGCTGGGAGTGGGTCTGGCCCGTCCGCGAGCACAACGCCACCATCGGCCTGATCGCGGTGGGCAACCTGCGTGACCGCACGGTCCTGACGAGCGAAATGCGCCAGACCATCGGCCAGTTGCTGGCCCTCTGCTGGCAGCACGTGGCCAGCCTCGAGCGGCTGCAGGTCGTCCGGCGCACCGACCAGGCCTCGGGCGTTCTGACGCGGCTGGATTTCTTCGCCCTGGGCGAGCGCCTCCTGCGCGATTCCTACGCGACCAACGAGCCCGTGGTCGTGGCCGTGCTGGCGCTGGAGGGGTTGCGCCGGCTCGACGACGCGCACTGCTGGTCCGAACGCGACGAGCTCATCGAGCGACTGGGCGAGGTCGTGATGCAGCGCACGCGCAGCGACGACCTGGTGGGCCGTTTCGCCGATGACCGCTTCATCGTGCTGCTCCGCCGGCTCGACAGCGGGCTGGGCCGCCTGATCGCCGAGAAGATGCTCCGGGCCGCCAACGACTGCGTGCAGCAGCTCGCGTCCCTGCAGGGCCGCGTCCGCCTGCGCATGGGCCTGGCCGGTAGCGGCTTCGCCCAGCCGACGCTCACGGACCTCCTGGCCGCGGCGTTCGATGCCGTCGACCGCGCCCGCCAAGCCGACCTGCCGATCGGCACCGACCTCGTGGCACCGGGTCCGCCGGCACGTCGCGCGGACCCGGCGGAGCCCCGCACGGGAGGCCCAGCGTGAAGATCCAGACGCAACCCCACGGCAATCTCACGGTACTGGTCGCGCACGGCCCGCTGGTCGCCGACGAGCTCGACGACCTGCGCCGCGCCGTCGAGACCGCCCTGGCCGCCGGCAACAAGCGCGTGGTCATCGATCTGGCCGACGTGCCGTATCTCGACAGCGCCGGCATCGAGTTGCTGCTCAATCTCTGCGGAGTGCACCTGGCGACGCCGCAGCGCCCCAAGCTGGCCTCCCTGAGCGAGACCTGCCTGGAGGCGCTGGAGCTCACCGACGTGCTGCCGCGGATCGACGTCTTCGACACCGTGGACAACGCGCTGCGCAGTTGCCAGCGCGGAACCTGAAACCCCTGATCGGACGGTCGTAACCGACATATGCCACTCAAACGCGTCAACAAGCTCGGGCAGGTACTCCTGGACGAGGGTCTCGTGACCGAGACCGATCTCCGGCGGGCGCTCGAGTCGCAGGACAAGGACAACAAGCGCCTCGGCGAAGTGCTCATGGACATGGGCATCCTTTCGCCGAAGGCCATGCTCAGCGCGCTGGCCAAGCAGCTCAACGTCAAGGCCGTCCAACTGCGGCACGGCCTGATCGACCCGGCCGTCGCGCGCCTGCTTGACCGCGAGGAGGCCGCGCGGCTCAAGGCCCTCCCGCTTTTCAAGGTCGGCGACACCCTGACCGTCGCGATGGCCGAGCCCCAGGCGCTGCCGACGATCGACCGCCTGGGGGCCCTGACCGGCTGCCGGATCAACCCGGTGCTGGCCCTTGAATCCAACATCGCCGAGTTCCAGGAGAAGTATCTGGGCGAGCAGGTCGACATCGATTCGTTCCTGGTCACCCTGACTGAGTCCGAGGTCAAGGTCGTCGAGCGCGAGACGATCGACGAGGACACGTCGCACGAAATCAGCCGGATGGTCGACGGCAGCCCGATCATCAACCTCGTCAACCTGGCGATCATGACAGCGGTCCGCGACGGCGCTAGCGACATTCACGTCGAGCCCACCAAGCAGGCCACGCGCCTGCGCTATCGCATCGACGGCAACCTCCGCGAGCTGATGTCGGCCCCGAACAGCATGCACGCGGCGATCGTTTCGCGCATCAAGGTCATCGGCAGGATGGACATCGCCGAGCGGCGCCTGCCACAGGAAGGCCGCGTGCATGTCGTCGCCGAGGGCCGCGAGATCGACCTGCGCGTCTCCTCCATGCCGACGCTGCTGGGCGAGAAGATCGTGCTGCGCATCCTCGACAAGTCGAACCTCAATGTCGCGCTGGACAAGCTCGGGGTGTCCGCCGACCAGTTGCCGCGCTTCCGCCGCATCTTCTCCAAGCCGCACGGCATCGTGCTCGTCACTGGCCCGACGGGCAGCGGCAAGACCACCACGCTCTATTCGGTCATCGACCTGCTCTCGTCGCCCGAGCGCAACATCGTGACCATCGAGGACCCGGTCGAATACCAGCTCGACGGCATTAACCAGGTGCAGGTCAACGAGGCCGTCCAGATGACGTTTGCACGCGCCCTGCGCTCCCTGTTACGCCAGGACCCCGATGTCATCATGGTCGGCGAAATCCGCGACACGGACACCGCCCGCGTGGCGATCCAGGCGGCGCTCACCGGCCACCTGGTGCTCTCCACGCTGCACACCAACAACGCGCCGGGCGCTTTCATCCGCCTCGCCGACATGGGCATCGAACGCTACCTGCTGGCGTCCGCGTTCAACGGCGTCGTGGCCCAGCGCCTGGCCCGCACGATCTGCCCGTTCTGCCGCACCTCGTACTACCCGCCCGAGTCCGCCCTGGCCGACGCCGGCTGGCTCGGCGACACGCAGCGGGTCTTCTTCAAGGGCGAGGGCTGCAAGCAGTGCCATGACAGCGGCTTCCGCGGCCGGGCGGGCATCTACGAACTGCTCGAGGTGACCGACGAGGTGCGCCAGCACCTCCATCGCGCCGAGGAGGAAGAGGAGATCAAGGCGGTGGCCCGCCAGCACGGCTGGCGGCCGCTGCGCGAGGAGGGGCTGCGGCTGGTGGAAGAAGGTCGTTCGACATTGGAAGAAGTGCTCCGCGTCACGCACGCGGAGACCGAGGCACAGACCCGCGCGGAGCACGCGCCGCAGCCGCGGCCCGCACTGGCGACCGCGGCGAGCAGCGCCGGCGAATAATGCGCGGCCGGCGGAGTTGAGACGTCCGGTGGCCGACGCGTGTCGGCCGAGAGGCTTACGATGCAGTTCGTGTACGAAGCCATGGCGCCCGACGGTCGCACGGTCAGCGACCGGGTGGACGCGGCCGATCAGACGGCCGCCGTCACGACCCTCCGCGAGAAGGGCCTGCTCGTCATGCGCCTGCACGAACACGCCGCCGTGGCCGCATCGGAACCGCGCGCGCCGGCCCTGCCCTGGCCCGCAGCCCGCCTGGGCGCGCGCGACCTGATGCTCCTGACGCGGCAACTCAAGATGCTGCTGGAGTCGGGGGCCCCGCTCGTTCCCGCGCTCGAGGCGGCGCAGGAACAGACCGCCAAGCCGGCGGTGCGGGCCATGCTCCGGCGCCTGTGCGAGCGCGTCGAGGAAGGCGACACGCTGTCCGAGGCACTCGCGGCCGAGGGTGAGCTGTTCGACCCGGTCTTCCGCAGCATGGTCGCGGCCGGCGAGGCCACCGCGTCGCTGCCCCAGGTCTTCGGGCGGCTGTGCGACCTCGCCCAGCAGCAGATGCAGACGCGCAAGCTCGTACTGGGGGCGCTGCTGTACCCGGCCATCCTGTGCCTGCTGCTGGTCGGCGTCGTTTCGATCCTGATGTTCTTCGTCGTCCCGCGCTTCAAAGTGCTCTTCATGAGCCTGCGCTCACCGCTCCCACCGCTCACCCAGGTGTTGTTCCAGGTTTCCGAGTTCGTCACGCTGCACTGGCCCTACGTGGTCGGCGCGTTCGTGGCCGTCGTCGTGGCGGCGGTGCTCGGTTTCCGCCTGCGCAGCACGCGCGTCTGGCTCGATGAGGTCCTGCTGCGCCTGCCGGTTGTCGGTCCGCTCGCTGCGCGCCTGATCTTCGCGCGCGTCGTGCGCATCTGGGCCTCGATGCTGCGCTGCCATGTGCCGTTGCTGGAGGCCATCCGCCAGTCACGCGCGGCCATCACCAACGTCGCCTTTCTGCGGCTCATCGCCGAGGTCGAGGAAGCGGTGTCGTCCGGCGGCCGCATGGGGCAGGCGCTCGCCGCCACGCAACTGGCTGACCCCATCATCGTCTCCGCGATCCGCACCGGCGAGGACAACGGCCGCCTGGCCGAGGCCACGGAATTCGTCTCGAGCTGGATGGACGAGGACAACAGCACCACGGTCCAGCACGTGACGCGTCTCGCCGAGCCGGCCATGCTCGCCGTCATGGGCGTCGTGGTCGGCTGCGTGGCGATGTCGCTGTTCATTCCGTTGTTTGACCTGGCAGGAGCCGCCTGATGCCCGCTACCGACCCTCAAGGAGCACGGCCGTGGTGACCTGGCTGCGACCCCGCCGCTCGGCCATCAGCTTCGACGTCGGCGCTGCCGGCGTGCGGGCCTACCAGTTACGCCTGCGCGGCCAGCGGGCCACGCTGTGCGACGCCCTCCAGCTTGAGCGCGATGCCGCGCTGGTGGCGGCTGCCACGCCGCCCGAGACGGCGCCGGCCGCCAACACGTCGGCCGCGCCGCCTGCGGTCGAGACCGACCCTGCGCAGCTCGGCCGGCTGATCGGCCAGGCGCACTTCGAGGGCCGCGAAATCTGCCTCGTGCTATCGCCGCCCGACGTGCAGTTCTTTCCGATGCGGCTGCCCGAGCAGGCTTTGTCCCAGGCGCCGGACCGCGTGGAGCAGGCCCTCCGCTGGGAGGTCGCGCAGGACAGCCGCCATTCGGCCGACAACCTGGAAGTACGCTACTGGAAGCTGCCACACGCGCGCGGCCAGCAGGCCAACGTCATGGCCGTGGTCATGCCGACCGAGCTGGCCTTGCGCTGGTACGACCAGTTGCATGAGCAGGGGCTCACGCTGCGCCGGATCGACGTCTCGCCGTGTGCGCTGGTGCGCCTGGCGCGGTGTGTCTGGACGCCGGCCGCCGGCGACGTCTGGGGGGTGCTCGACCTCGGCCTGCGGCACGCCACGCTGACCGTGGTCGTCGGCACCGTGCCGACGTACGTCCGCTCGTTGTCAGTGTCGCCGTGCCAATGGACACAGAAACTCGTTGATGCCTTCGAGGTCTCGTTCGCGACCGCCGAGCAACTCAAACGCCAGCAGGTCGTAGAGCTGTCCGACCGCGGCGTTCGCGGCACGCCGGCCGGACGCAACCTCGTCGACGTGGCGGACCTGGCGGGCGCGTTCTCCGGCGTGCTGCGCGATTCGCTCCGCACGCTCGCGCTCGAAGTCGGGCGCTGCCTGTCATACGTTCTGCAGAGTTTCCCCGACGCAGGTGCCAAGCGGCTCTTCCTGGCGGGCGGGGGGGCCGGACTGGGCGGGCTGACCGCCGTCCTCGAGAACGAGCTTGGCATCTCCGTGAATACGCTGGCAGCGGGCGACACCCCCGGCGCACCGCAGTGGGAGCGCCCACTGTCGGGCGTGCGCGCGGAACCGCGTGGTGCCGCCGCGCTGGGTGCCGCGCTGCTCGACCTGGAGGTGCCATGACCTGCTCGGTGAACCTGATTCCCGGCGCGCGCGTCCACGCGCGGATCCGCGGCCGGCGTCGCCGGCTGTGGCTGGTCACGTGCGGCCTGGCCGTGGTGCTGCTGGCCACCGGCTGGGGCGTCGAGCGCACGGCCTCGGAGTCGGTCACGCGCCTGTCGGAGTCGGTCAAGGGCCTGGAGGCGCAGCAGGCCGAGGTGCAGCGCCGGCTTGTGCTGGCGAGCGCCCAGTGCGCGCAATTGCTCGCGCAGCTCGAAACGATCGGTGCCGCCACGCGGCCGCAGCCCTGGCCCCGGCGGATGTTGAAGCTGCTGCAGGCCGCCCCCGAGGGAATCCGGCTGACCAGCCTGAATGTGGAACCCTCCGCGCCGGACAACGCCCGTCGCGCGGCCCCGCCTCCCGTCGCGGCACCTGGGGTCGCGAGCCCGGCTGCTGCCGGAGGCACGATCGTCGAAAAGCGCTCCGTGCGTCTCGAGGGGCTCGCTGCCGACCATGGCGCGCTGATTCAGTTCCTGCACCAGTTGCAGGGTCTGCCCGGCTGGGAACGCGTTGAATTGGTGCGCGCCAAACAGGAGTCCCGCGCCGACGGCACCGCCGTCGCGTTCGAGCTCGACTGTTGCACGCGGGAGGACCAGCCGTGATCGTCTGCAAGCGGCCCTGGACCATCTATGACGTGGATGTCTGTGGTGCGGCGGGCCTGCTGGTGCTCGGCGTGGCGACCTGGTGGATCGTCTTCGCGCCGTGGGGGCAAATGTGGTCGGACTATCAGCGCTTTGCGGCGGCCCGCACGGCCGGCGAGTCCGACTTGCGCGCCGCGGTCGCCGAATTGCGGACGTCCGAGCAGGCGCTCGCGCAACTCGACCTGATTCTCGCCGCCGAGTCGGCGGACATCCCGCGGACCGATGCGCTGGCTGGACTGCTGCGGGACATGACGGACCTGGCCGCTGGCGCCGACCTCGAAGTACTGAACGTCACGCCGCAGCCGGTGGGCATGGTCGGGTCATATCTGGCAAATGACATTCGCGTGGACGGCCGCGGGCGCAGCCAGGATTTCATACGTTTCCTCGACCGGCTGGCGCGCGCGAACCCGTACCAGTCGCTGCAGGCTTGCACGATTGGCCGGCCGGCGCGGGCCGGCGGGCTGGCGTGCGAGTTGGCGTGGACCGTGCGGCTCTACGTCCTGCCGCCGACCGAGACCGTGGGCGCGGGGGGGGGCTCATGAAACGCATCCCGATCCGCTTGCGCGTGCTGGGGGGCCTGGCGACGGCTGCCGGATTGTTCTGGGTGGTCGATCGCTTCACCGCGGGCGGGCCGCAGACGGCGGCCGGCGCGACGGCCCCCGTTGCGTCGTCCATGCCGGCGACGGACTGGGAGGAGACTACGGCGCTCATTCTGCGGCTGACGACCGACACATACGTGCCGGTCGAGCCGGAGCTGGCCACGCTGCGCGACCTCTTCGCGGAGGCCGAGGTGCCGGCCAGCGCGCCCGAGCTGGACGCGGCGGTCGAAGACGTGGTGGCCGTCCCGGAGATTGATCCCGTCGCGGAATTTCAGGCCGCGCACCGGCTGGTGGGGGTGATGCTGGGACAGCGTCCGCTGGCGGTCATCGACGAGCGCGTCATGCCGCTCCATGCGGAGGTGGATGGTTTTCGGCTCGTGCAGGTCGCGCGCGATTTTGTGGTGCTCCGGCGGGCCGACACCGGCGCGCAAGTGCGGCTGGAGCTGCAGCCGCGTCCGAGAAATTCGGCCCGCGGCGCCCCGTAGGCCGGGGCCGGCGCGGGAGCGGTCTGAAGGCCGTTACCGCGGGCGGCGCGCTGTTAAAGACCCCCCGCCGCCGGGTCGATGGTCCAGACAGGGAAGCGTCACAGCGCACGCAGCAGCGGCGGCTTCCCGAGACGCACAGTCGAGCTACGGTCCCAGGGGCCGCAGAGCGCGAGAAGGAGTCGTTGAGATGGCGGTCTACACGCAACGCAGACAGTACGGTTTCTCGCTGGTCGAGCTGGTGGTCGTAATCGTGATCATTGGCATCCTCGCCGCGATCGCGATTCCGCGTTTGAGCCGCGGATCCTCGGGCGCCAGCCAATCGGCCGTGCAGGCGAACCTGGCGACGGTGCGCTCCGCGATCTCGATGTATGCGACCGAGCATAAGAACGCCTTTCCCGGTCCGGACGCCACCGGCTTCAAGAACAAGCTGACCATGTACACCGACGTCAACGGCACGACGTCGGCCACGAAGACGACGACCTGCAAGTTCGGACCCTACCTGCTGACAGTTCCACCTTGCCCGGTTGGTGAGAATGCCGGCAAGACCACGGCCGCCAACGTGCTGATTGACAGCACCAACAGCCCGCCGGTGCCGGTCACGACCGGCGGCGAAGGCTGGGTTTACAACCCGAACACCGGTGAGTTCCTGCCGAACACGACGCAGACAGACGACGCAGGTATCGCGTACAACACGTACTAGCCGGAGCGGCCGCCGCGGCGAGTTCGCTTCTCGCGTTGGACTCGCCCTGGTGCAGCGCCCCGTAGTGCGTGCGGGCCAAGACGAGCAAGGTCGGCGCCCCCAGGGCCGCCGACCTTGTTCATCTGATGCGAGAGCGATGGAGAGCTGCCCGGCGCAAATTGCCGCGCAGCACCGACTTAGTACTTCTGACTTCTTACCTCTGACTTACTCGTATAGCAGATACTTCGTCCGCCGCTGCACGAACTCTTCCAGGTCCTTCTGCCACAGCCGCGCGTAGCCCAGCGGCGCATCCCCCGTCTTCACCGCCTCGACGACCGCCTTGCCGAACAGTAGCCGGTCGACCCGGTCGATGTCGAAGTTCTCGCCGAACAGGTCCTTCAGCTCCCACACGATCGCCAGCCCGGTTTCCAGCGGGTCAAACGCGTCGCGATCCGTCAGCAGCACCTGCACGCCGCCGCAGACTTGGTCCTTGAACTTGCTCGCGTTCGGCGTGAACTGAAACGGCACGAAGCGCACGCCCTTCAGCGGCAAAGCATTCAGCCGCGCCGCCAGCTTCAGCCCGTCAATCCACGGCGCCCCCAGACGCTCGAACGGCGTATCCGTGCCGCGCCCGACCGACACATCGCACGCCTCGATGAGGCCGATCGCCGGGTACAGCGCGGCCTGCGTCAATGAACGCATGTTCGGCGATGGGTTCACCCAGGGCAGCAGTGTCGCGTCGAACCACGCCCCGCGCCGCCAGCCCTCGACCTTGACCACCTCCAGGTCCGCGTGGATGTTCCGTTCCTCGTTCACCATCCGCGCCAGCTCGCCCATCGTCATGCCGTGCACGAGCGGCACCTTGTGGTACGCGGTGAATTCGCCGTCGCGATCGTTGAGCGGTCCGAAGACGCGCGTGCCGGTGATCGGGTTCGGCCGGTCGAGCACGACGAACTTGAGCTTGCGTTTGGCGGCCTCTTCGAGGGCGTAGCCCATCGTCGCGGGATACGTGTAGAACCGCGTGCCGATGTCCTGGATGTCGTAGACCAGCGTATCGACGCCGGCGAGCATCTCGTCCGTCGGCCGCCGCGTCTCGCCGTAGAGACTGTAGACCTTCAGTCCGCTCAGCGGGTCCTGGCTGTCGCCGACGCGTTCGTCCAGCTCGCCCTTCAGACCGTGCTCGGGGCTGAACAGTACGACCAGCTCGACGCCGGGCGCCGCTCGCAGCAGCTCGATCGTCGAGCGGCCCAGCCGATCGATGCCGGTCTGGTTCGTGATCAGCCCGACCTTGCGGCCCTGCAGTACGCTGAAGTTGTCGCGCACCAGGACATCGATGCCGGTCAAAACGCCGCCAGCCGGCGTCTCTGGTTTGGCAGGGGTCTGGCCCAGCACCGGAGCAACGCCGACGATCGCCAGCAAAACAAGCGCACTCGCAGCGCGCGACATATTGATGAGGGTTTCACGCATGAGCATGTCATGTCTCCGACAGACAAACCGCGCGGCGCACAGCAGCCCCGTCGGCCGTCCGCGCTCAGGTGCCATTCATAGCCTAATCCGCGCCCATGAGCCACCCCAACGCTCGCGTGCCACAGCTCCCGAGCAGTGCCGGATGACCTCATGCCACTGCTCTTGAGCAGCGCCGGCGTCGCGCCGCGCGCACAGTAGAACAGGCCTCCGCGCCTGCTCAAGCGGCGTGGTCGACTTCAGCAGGTCAATGTACTTCCGGGCAGACCCAGCGAGTAGTGGTGCCCGGACTGGCTGTGTGCCGCCCCTTTCGTGGCTCCGTGGCTTTGGCCGTCACGGCGTCGGCTGCTGGAGCACGGCCAGGGCCACGGGGTTCTCTGCGTCGCGGGCCAGTAGGGCCTGCGCCGCCGATGTTGCCAGCTTCGCGTCGCCAGTGCGCGCCGCCAGGGCACTGACCAGCTCCAAGCTCCGCGCGTCCTTGCGATCCTGCTGCAGCGCCTGCTGCGCGACGCGCAGGGCCCCCGCCAGGTCCCCAGACTGTGCCAAAGCCCGCGCCAGCGTGCGCTGGGCCAGCAAGTGCTCGGAATTGGCCTGCAACACGAGTTGAGCCTGCGTGCGGGCCGCGGCGCTGTTCCCCTGCTCCAGGTAACACTCGGCCAGCATCAGGCGGAGGCCGCTTGCCGGCGTGCCGTCGGCGCTACCAACGATGTCGACCAGCAGAGGGGTAGCCTCGGCGGTGCGACCCGCCCGAAACAACGCTGTCGCCAGGCGCTCGCGCTGTTCGGCGCCCGCCTGGGGCGACGCGGCGATCCGCTGCCAGGCGGTGGCGGCCCCGACCCAATCGTTCGACTGCTCGCAGCACTCGGCGAGCGTGGCCTGGTAGGCATCGGTCCATTCGAACTGCTGCGCGCGTGCGGTCAGTGCCGCCCGCGCTTCGGCCGGCTTCCCGAGCTGCAACAGTGTCTGCGCGACGGCGACCGGGTAGGCCACGTGCTGCTGATCGCATTCGGCGGCCCGGCGATACGCGGCCAGGGCGTCGTCCCAGCGCTGCTGCTGTTGCAGCGCGACGCCCAGCAGGTAGTCCACCTCGGCCTGCGCGGGACCATCAAGGTGAGCCTTGCGGAGCGCCGCGAGCGCGCGATCCGTCTGCCCCTGTGCCAGCCAGACGCGCGCACGCAGCGGAATCCGGCTTTCATCATTGGGATCCAGCCGATCGGCCTCGGCCAGCTCGGCCGCGGCACCGGCGACGTTGCCCGTGGCAATCTGTTCCGCGGCCAGTCGGGCCTTCACCTGGGCCCGCGCCGTGTTCCAGCGCCGCGTGCCTTCCTCGCGTGCCTTGGGCATCGTGCCTTGGCAGCCGGCGGCGAGCAGCAGTGTCACCGCGGGCAGGACCGGCAGCCAGCGACGCGTCATGGCGACACTCCTTCCTCAGCGGTGGGCAGCGGTGGGGGCGGAGCGCCATCGGTCGCCGGACGCCCGTACGGCGGCGGTGCCTCCTCCGGTGGCACGGTCCGCTCATTTCGGATCAGGTCCCAGACGAAGCTGCGCATGCGTGTGCCTTCCTCGTCCCAGATGCGTTCGTCGAGCAGCCGCTCCTTGAGCTTGATCGCGGCCATGTGCTTCGGCTGGTTGTGCAGTGTCATGCGGGTGTTGAGCAGGGCGAGATCGCGGTGTCCGCGCTCGAGGTCCGCAAGCGCCGCATGATAGAACGCCTGGGCCAGCCGCTCGCGCCCGGTGCCCATCAGCCCCATGCGGCTGCCGACCCGGATGCGCTCGACGTCGTCGAGCAGCGCCTCGTTGCGGGCGCGTTCCGCGTCCGTCTCCTTCAGGACGTGCACCGTGAGTAGGATGATGACTTCCTCGCGGATGGTTTGGTCGTTGCGGCTGCCGAAGGCGAGCCCGGCGATCGGGATGTTGCCAAGGACCGGCAACTGGCTGCGCGTGTTCACCGTGCGCTCGCGGAAGAGGCCGCCGATCAGCACCGTATCGCCGTCGTTCACCAGGATGTCCGCGTGGGCCTCCGTCGTCTCCTCGAACGGCAGGTTCGCGGCGGTGAGTCCGCCGTTGCTGTCCTTGGGGTGCACAGAGAGCCGCACGCTACCGTCCTCGTTGATGAACGGGCAGAATTTGATCTGCGTGCCGGTCTCCAGGAACTCCACCGTCTGCACGGCCGCCGTCTCGGTCACCGTGGTGGTGAGATAGCCATCGCGCCGCCCGACAATGACCTCGGCTTGCTGCTTGTTCAGCGCGACCACCTTGGGATTGGCCACCACGGCCACGTCGGTGACCTCTTCGAGGGCCCGCACAAATGCCGCGATGTTGTTCGAGATCACGCCGAATGTGAACCCGCCGCCGGTGACGTTGCCGGCAAAGTCGGTGTTCATGTTGAACGTCGCGTCCTGGAACTCGCGGGCCGGCAGTGGCCCGGTGGTCAGGTCGGCCGACGCGTTGCTGGTGCTCGCGACGTTCTGGAAGTCGATGCCGCCGAGCAGCGTGAAGTCGATTCCTAGCTGGTTGCTCTCGTTGAGCGTCGCGCGCAGGACGGTGGACTCGATCAGGACTTGTCGGGGCCGCTGGTCCAGCTCGGCCAGCAGGCGCTCCGCCATCTCGAGCTGGGCCGGGTGCGCCGTGACGATCAGGTAATCGGTGGCGACCGAGCGCATCTCGGCGGCCAGCGTACTGGAGCCACTGGAACTTGCGGTTTCGGATTCCCCACCACCTTCCATGATCGTCGCCCGGTCACCTAGCACCGACTTGAGCGCCGCCGCGGCTTCCTTCGGCCGGATGTAGCGCAGCCGGAACACACGCGTCTCTGGCGGCGGCTGGAGCGCCGCGATCTCCTCGGGCAGCCCCACGAAAATCGTGCCGCCCGACCGTCGGAACGCGAGCTGGTTGGGTGTGAGGATTGCGTCCAGGGCCTGCTCGAGCGTGACGCCATACAGGTTGGCGGACACCCGTCCCGTGACGCGGTTGCTGGTGACAATGTTCGTGCGCGCCTCGTAGCTGAGCATCTCCAGCAGGGCCGCGATGTCGAGGTCGCGGGCGTGGACGTCGAGCAGGCCGTGCTCGGTCGGCGTCACCTGGGCGGCGCCCGGCTCGACGCCGGCGGCGACGGCGCTGGGGGTGCCGGGCTCAAGAGGGGCGCCCCCCGTCGCGATTTTCGCGACGAAGCGCATGAGGTCGGCGGCGGCGCCGGGGCTGGGCTGGACGGGCGGCGCCGCGTCCGGCCCCGCTGGGCTCGCCTGGCCCGCGACCCACGGTGGGAACAATGCCAGGGCCAGCACGCCGGTCCAGGCCCGACGGCGGGCGCGGCCTCCGGGCCGTCTGCGTCCGGTGTTGTCTGGCGTACGACGCCGCTGCGGGTGATCCGTACTCATCGCGTGCTTGACTTACCTTCCATGGCCGGGTTGGCACGCCGGCGCTGCCCGCCGCACGCCGCCGCGGGCATCCATGCCCCGGGCGCGGCTGTTATCCCATTCATCGGAGCGCGGTTATCGGTGGGTTCAGGAATCCCCGGGCGGGCGGCGGGCGGCGCGGTGTGCCTCAGCAAAGCCGGCCGCGCGGTCGGTCGATGAATACGGATGATGCGCGCTCGATCTGGCAGGGGTTGCGGACGCTGCGGCGCCGCCGTTGCAACGGCCGGCGGGCCGAATTTGCGCGGCTTCAGCATGCTCGAACTCGTGCTGGTCCTCGTGATTATCGGCGTTGTTTCCGCGGTGGTCGTGCCGCGCTTCGGCGCGAGTGTTGCGCGGTACCGGCTGGAGGCGGCGGCGCAGCGGGTCACCGCCGACCTGCGCCTGGTCCGGCAGCGCGCCCAGCAGGCCAGCCTGGCGCAGACGATCGTCTTCGACGCGGTGGCCGACACGTACGGCGTTGCGACCATGCCGGATCCGGACCATCCGAACGGCACGTATCTGGTCCGGCTCGACCGGGCCCCGTACGAGGTCAACCTGGTGAGCGCCGACTTCGGCGGCGACGCGGAACTGGTTCTTGACGGCCACGGCCAACCGGACAGCGGCGGCACGCTGGTCCTGCGGCTGGGCACGAGCCAGCAGACACTGACGGTAAGCGCGGAAACCGCGCAGGTGACGGTGAGTGAAGAACACGTGACCACGGTGGAAGAGGCCGTGGCAACGCCTTTGCCATGAGGCCGCGCACGCCCACGACCGGCGGCGACATCGACCGGACGACCATGCGACGCAGACGGCGACATTCCTATTGCGGCTTCACCCTGGTCGAGCTGGTGATCGGCATGGCGGTGGCGACGATCCTGCTGGCCGGATTGGCGTCGGCCGTGATGCTGGCGGCGCAGGCGCTGCCGGGCACGGAGCGGCTGGCGGACAAGCTGCTTCAACAGGCCCGCGTGCTCGATCAACTGGTGGGGGAGCTGCAGTATGCCCTGTTCTTTGCCGAGCGCAGCACGCAGGCGATCACGTTCACCGTGGCGGATCGCAACGGCGATGGCTCGCCCGAGCGCATCCGTTACGCCTGGTCGGGCACAGCCGGTGATCCGCTGACGCGCCAGTACAATGGCGGGACCGTCGTCAATGTGCTGGAGAACGTCCACCAGTTTAATCTGGGCTATGACTTGAAAAGTGCGACGGAATCCTACGCCGGCTTGTGGGTCGAGGGCGCGGAAGAGCTGGTTAACAGCTACGTGGGCTACCTGTCCCTGAACGACTACACGATTCAGAGCAGCAAGTGGATCGGACAGTACTTTCAACCCACCGCCGTGGCGTTTCCGGTCGGGCAGGCCAGTTGGCGGCTGACGCGCGTCCAGTTTCAGGCCAAACGCGACGGGGCCGCCGACGGAATCATCCTCGTGCAGATTCGCAAACCGACCGCCGACTACACACCCTCGAGCAACATACTGGAACAACAGACTCTGCTGGAGTCGAGCCTGGGGACGACCTACGCCTGGAAGGAGGTGAGCTTCCAGAGGTTATGCGGCCTGGTTCCGGGCGAGGGAGTCTGCCTGGTCCTGGCGTACGGCCCCGGCAGCGGCAACGCCGCGAAGGTCCAGTTCGACAGTTCCGGCGGCACGGACCGTCTGATCACCAGCAACGCCGGGTCGTCTTGGACGCGTGATACCAGCCGGTCGCTCAACTATCGCGCCTACGGCGCGGTGTCCACGCCGGGCCCGGACCAGACGATCACGCGGCAGTACGTGACGGCGGTACGCGTCGCGCTGCAGGCCGGCGCGGATGCCACGTCCCAGGTCACCGCGTCGGCGCGGGCGTTGAACACGCCCGAAGTGCTCGCCGGGTACTGGGAGGCGGACTTCAGCGCCAATCCCACCGTGCTGGACGTGAATGCGGACGGGGTGGGTGACTGGGTGCGGCGGGACGGGCAGGCGTTCAGTGAGGCCACCTTGAGTGGAGGTGTCTGGGATGTGGATAGTACGCTCGACTCGCAGCCGAATTGCGACTTCACCGCGCTGACCACGATCGATCTGCGCCTGCGCAACACAACGACGATTGGCAACCCGGTGGTGTTCGCCTTCAACGCGGATTGGGTGGGCAGCAACGTCGCACCCCTGCTGATCAGGCTCCAGCGGAAGGCGGATGGCACGCAAGCGCTGCGGGTGTATGGCCAGACGGACGCCGCCACCGACGTGGAATTGGCCCAGGCCGCGGGGCTCCAAGACTTCGTGACGCTGCGGCTGCTGATCGATCCGGGCCGCAACAGTGTCAACGTCCGCGTGAACGGGACCGAGGTCGGCACGTTCGCCTACTACACGTTTACCGCGGCGAGCTACAACCACTTCGCCAGCTTGCTGGCCAACACCACGGGCCTGGACGTGGACTACGCGCGCATCCGCGTGGGAGGCAGTTGATGCGCGGCACTCCCCCCATCCCGGCACGCCGGTCATTCTCGCTGGTCGAGGTCGTCGTCTCCGTCCTGATCATGGGTGTGATGTTCGTCGCCGCCCTGAACACCGTCGGGGCCGCGCGGGGCGGCGAATACCGCCTCGCCGAACGCGAGCAGGCGCTGCTGCTGGCGCAGGCGCTCATGGCGGAAATCCTGCAGCAGGCCTATATCGACGCGGCAGGCGCCTATGGTACCTGGGGCCTGGGGTCAGCCGAGGTGACCGGCACCCGCAGCGAGTTCGACGACGTCGATGATTACGACGACTGGCAGGCGAGCCCGCCGCAGAACAAGGACGGCACGCCCATCGCGTGGGCCGGCGATTTCGGGCATGCCGTCGATGTGGCGTGGGTCACCGCAGGCAACCTCAGCCAGACGTCCAGCAGCGAGACGGGCATCAAGCGCATCGTCGTTACGGTCACGCGCGGCGGACGGACCCTCGTGTCGCTGACCGCCTTCCGGACGGAGGCCTGGCGCGACCCGCTCGACGTTTTGGGAGCGCACCCATGAACGTCGTCGTGCACCATCGGCCAACGGGCGGCGCACGTCGCGGCAGCGTTTACCTGGCGGTGCTGAGTATCGCGCTGGTTGTGTCGGTCATCGGCGTGTCGGCGCTGGTGGGCATCCGCAATGAGCAGGCCGCGCTGCGGCTGACGGAGAACGCGGTGCAGGCCGATTTCCTGGCCCAGTCCGCGTTCGACCTGGCGCTGCGGACCCTGATGGAAAACACGAGCTGGCGGACGACGTACACCAACAACACCTGGGCCGCGCTCGGCGTCGTCGGTGACGCGGCGCTGGCGTTCAAGCTGGTCGATGAGGCCGACGGGGTGTTGGCGGGTGACCCCAATCAGCCCGTGCGCCTGTATGCCCGCAGCGCCCTGGCGGGCGCCATACGTATCTACAGCGCACGCGTTGCGCGCAGCGGGAGCGGTAACCTGGTCACCAACGGCGGCATCGAAAGCGGCACCACCGGCTGGACCGCGCGCTACTGCACGCTCACGGCTCAGAGCAGCAGTTCGCACAGTGGTAACCAGAACCTGCAGGTGCGCAGCCGGACGTACTCGTATTCCGGCCCGTACCAGGATCTTACCACCGCGCTCCGCAATGGCGCGACCTACAACATCGAAGTCTGGGCCCGCATGGAATCGGGCGGCACCAACATGCAAATCTGGCTGGGCGTGGACGGCTCGGGCAGCAGTTTCACGTGGTTCGGCGGGGCGACGACGTGGGTGGGAACTTCCTGGACGCAGATCAGCACGACGATCACGCCAACGTGGACCGGCTCATTGACGGAGGCGTGGCTGGCGATCGACACGTACGCATCCGGGTCCACGGGCAACTTCCGCATCGATGACGTCGTGGTGGTGGAGTCGAACCCGGATCGCCGGCTGGCGCCCGTGCCAGGCACCTGGCGGCGCGAGATCCGCACCGGGCTGGCCGAGGCTGGCGAGCCGATTCCGGCCGGCGCGCTGGTCGCCCGCTGATGGGCGCCGGCGCGGCGCCTGTGACCCGTTCCCGTATCAGATCGCGGGCTTTGGTCGGGCGCGCTATTCCGCCGCTGCCAACTCGTAGCCCCGCGCGAGGTGATACATCGCCTTGTCGAAGAAGAGGGCCATCCGGCGATTGAACTCGAGCACGCGGTAGGAGTCGATCGGCCGCTCGCCGACGCCATGGGTCCACAGCGCCGTCCAGATGTGCTTCTTCAGCAACGTGAGCGCGCTGAGCACCTCGGGCAGGCCGAAGCCCTGCGGGCGGTATTGCCCCGCGAGGTCGCGATAGAACGCGCGCACCTCGTCGTCTGCAACGTCCCCGCGGAGCCAGCGGGTAAACTGGGCGAGCGAGCGCGTGGCCCGGGCGAGCAGAAGGGTCTCCGCCAGGGCCTGGTAGGAAGGCGTGCTGGGGTTGGCGCGCACGTCGGCCAGCCACACGCCCGCGATCTCCTCCGCCTGCTGTTCGACGCGGTCGGCCAGGTCGTCCGAGAGCAGCGCCTTCTCGGCGTGAGATTCGAGCCGCACCAGCGAATCGTGGATCTCCCAGCCTTCCTGGTGGGCGGCGACACACGCCTGGAGGGCCTTTTCGTTCGAGGCGAACGCCAGCGGCGGATGCTGGCCGATCGGGCAGTAGCGCACGTCTTCGGCGTCGTCACCGGCCTGCTCGCGGCCGCCGATCTTCTCGATCTCAAACGTCACGATCAGCAGGTCGCCGTAGTGCTCGTTCGGCAGCGAGTCGGCGTCGAGCAGCCGCACGACGCGGCCCACCACGCCGGCCTCTTCGCGCAGCTCGCGGCTGGCCGCGTCGGCGATCGTCTCGCCCAGCTCGGCGAAGCCCATCGGCAGGCACCACATGCCGGCGTGCGGCGGCCGCCGGCGTTTCACCAGCAGCACCTCGCGGCGGGCGTTGAGCACGACGCTGGCCGCGACCGGCAGGGGGTTCTCGTAGAAGACGGTCTCGCAGGCGGGGCAGACCACGCGCGGTCGGCCGTGGACCGCGCGGGTCGCGACCGGCTGGCCGCAGCGCGCGCAGTAGTTCCGCTCTACGGGCATCGCGGCCCCCGGCAACGGAAGACGGCGTCGTTCTTCTCGAGCTCGACGCTCGGCTGGCGGGCCAGCGCGGCGCGGATCGACTTGGCCAGCGGGCGCGGAATCTCGCCGCCGGGCTCGGACTCCGGCAGCAGGAGCGGCAACTTGAAGCGGAGATACGTGAGGAAATCGTCGTACTGGTCGCGCGTGAACGTGAGTGCGTTCTGGTAGTCGATGCGCTCCGCTTCCGCGAACCAGGGCGCGAGCAGGCGCGGTGCGCTCTCCACGCTGAAGTTGCGGATGTCACCGAGCAGGCGCGGATCAGTCAGCGTGAGGCCGGCGGCGCGCAGCAGGTCGCGGCACGAGCTTTCGGTGTGCGTGACCGCCAGGAACAGCCCGTGCGGCGCGAGCACGCGGGCGATGTCCGGCAGCACGTCGGGGAAGAAGTACAGGGAATAGCTCGCGACGATCAGGTCCAGGCTGTGGTCCGGCCAGTCGAGCTGTGCCTTGATCCGCCGGCAGACGAAACGCCCGGTCCGACCAGTGGCGGCGACGCGGGCCAGGAAGGGGGCTTCGTTGGCGGCGCAGGCGTCGATGCCGATGATCTGGGCCTGCGGCGCGACACGCCGCGCGAGGGCCTCGGCCATGAACCCGAAGCCGCAGCCGAGGTCGAGCACCTGGCGGGCGAAGCCGAGGTCGAGGTCCGCCAGCACCGCGTCGCGCACGTCGATTGGGTTCGTGGAGTGGCGGCGAATGATGTCCGACGCGTCCGCGTGCCGGTCCGGGTTCTCGAAGGATGTGATGGACGGTTCCGACATGGATGCCCATTATCGCCCGACGGCGACGCAAACGCAAAGGCAATCCGTGGCGCGGGCGGTTGCGGGCCGGGCGGACCGGCGCGAACATGAGCGCATGAGCGCAGCGCCCAAGCCAGCCGCGTCCGAGCCGCTGCCCGGCGGCACCGTCTGCCCGGACTGCGGGTACGACCTGCGTGGCTCGACGAGTGCGCGCTGCTCGGAGTGTGGGCGCCCGCTCGACCTGGTGCGCACGCGCGAAACCCAGATCCCGTGGTGTCACCGCCAGACGCGCGGCTGGTTCCGTGCGTACTGGCAGACCGTCTGGCTCGTGGTCCGTTACCCGAAGTACCTGTGCGCGGAAATGTGCCGGCCGGTGAGCTACCCGGATTCGCAGCGCTTCCGCTGGGTGACGCTGCTGCACGTCTACCTGCCACTGCTCGTAGCGCATGTGCTTATCGTGGTGTTCCTGAAGCAGCACGGCGCGCGCATCGACGCGCTGGCGAAAAACTTGATGGTGGGGGGCCAGCTTGCATTGCTGGTGTGGCTGATCGCGCTGCCGGGCTTGGCGAGCTATTTCTTTCAGTCACGCCGGCTGGGGCTCGAGCAGCAGAATCGGGCGATCGCGCTGAGCTACTACGCCTGGGCGCCGCTGAGCGTGCTGCCGCTGTGCCTGCCGCTCTTGACGGTCGGGCTGTACACCTGGGCCCCCCGCGACGTGGGCTTCATGGCGTGGCACTGCGCGGCGGCGGTAGTTGCGCTCTACGCCGCGTTGCTGTGCGAGCGGCGACTGCTGCGAATGGTGCAATACCTGCTGCACGGCGGCTGGCTGACGACCCTGCTGCGGGTGGCGATCCTGAATGTGCTCGGGCTCATTCTCGCCGGCCTCATCGCCGGCGTGGTCGCCACCTTCTTCTGGCTGGCGGTCGTCGTCTACAGCCTGTGTTGACGGCGCCGTGCTCGATGGGAGCGTGATGGTGGGCTGGTGGGGCGGATCGCCGTTCAGATAGAACAACTGATCGCGGCCCAGGTGCTCGGGCGTTTCAGCGGGCTTGCCGCCGTCGTCGGTGCCGTTTTCTCCAACACTGTAGAGCACCGGCGGCTCGGCGTCGGGGTGATACGCGATTTCGCGGCCGTCCGCGGCGAGCGGGTCCACCGGAACCGCCGGCAGATAATCCGGGACCAGATCGGCCAATTGCGCTGGTCGGCGGCCATGATCGAGTTCATAGAGCCGGATGGCCAGCGCGGCGGCCGCCATGCGGCGGAAGGCGAGGTGGGCGAGTTGAACACGCGCGGCGCTGGGCAGCGGAAATCCCGACAGCGCGTACGGCCCACGCACGAGAAACGGGATCAAGCCGCTGGCTCGCGCTGGGTCGTCCTCCGCCCGCGCGGACGTCAGCAGCCACTCCGGCGGCGCGTCTGCCAGATCGGACTGCAGTGTGGCGACACGCAGCGCGCCGAGTTTCCATCCCGGTTCCAGGGCGAGTCTGCTGGCCGCGACCTGCCGTCGAGAGAAGCCCCAATAGACTGGACGGACGCCTGGGTTCTGGAAGGCGTCCAACTGCAGCAGACGCTCACCAAACATGCTGCGAGCCCAGGCACTGGCGACAGGGTGCTCGTCGCAGAGGTCCGCGATGAGCGCCGCGACCTGCGCGCGCTTCGCCGCGCGTCCGGCCGCGTCGCGCTCGTCGTCCGCGCCGACGCGCAACGCATGACTGAACGCCTGAACGCGCCCCGCGACAAGGCCATCAATACCTAGGCGGGTGATGTGTCCGATGAGGAACGGCTCACTCTGACCCAGGTGCCGGCCGAAGGCCAGCAGGTCACGCGCGCCCTCCAGCCACTCGCTATCGTTGCCCGTGACCTGGGCTCGCAACGCGGCCAGACGCACGAGCCGCGCCAGTTGGCGTTCGGGCGACCAGTCCCAGCGCATCGAGTTCACGAGCGGCGATCGGAGCGTGTACCCCCAGTCGCTCTCCGTGCAGGCCCGCGCGACACGCAGCAACGCCAGTGGTTCGGTGTTTGCGGCGACGATCTGCTCGATCTCAACGGGGCCATCACGGTAGGCATCGACATTGAGCGCTTGCCAGTAGACGTCGTTCGGCATCCCGGCGGGGACTGCCTTTTTGAGGATGGCCTGTTGGATGTACCAAGCCCCATTTTCCTTGTCCGGCACCGGCCGCGGCGCGAGATCGTCGATCGTCACGGGCTGGCCCGCGGCGCGCCAAGTCGCGAGCGCGCTCTGCAACCGCGACTCGGCGTAGTAACCCCAGCCGATGCGAACGAGGGCCAGGAACAGCACATACGCCCCGAGCCCGATGCTGATCCGCTTGAGCCACCAGAAGCGCGGCGGGATCGGGTGCGCTTCGTCCGGGTTGTCGAACGGCGCTGGCATCGCGGCCATTATACGCGACCGGTCGGCACGGCATGCCATGCGCATCGTCGGTTGCGGGCCGCATCGCTTCGCGCGAAGATGCCGACATGGCCGAATCACCCACCTCCATCCCGCCCGCATCCGTGACGCCGGCGGCGCCGGAGGCGCTACCCGTCGGCGCGGTCTGCCCCGATTGCGGCTACGACCTGCGCGGATCGATCAGCGCGCTGTGCTCCGAGTGTGGTCGCTCCCTCGACGTGTTCCGGGCCCGCGAGCCGCAGATCCCCTGGAGCCACCGGCGAGCGCTGGGTTGGTTCAAGGCCTACTGGCTGACGGTCTCGCACGTCCTCCGGCGGCCAAAGGTCTTCTGCCTGGAGGTCGTCCGGCCGGTGAGCTATGCAGATTCACAGTCGTTCCGCTGGGTGACACTGCTGCACGCGTACGTGCCGCTGCTGGCATGCATGCTGGTCTGGCTGGCCACGGAGGCGGGCCGCGGCCACACGGTTTCCGCCGGCGATTGGTGGTGGCTGGGAGGACTGCTGCTCTGGGTGTTACTCATGCTGGCTGCGCTGCCGGGCCTGGCAAGCTACTTCTTTCACTGGCGGCAGCAATCCGTACAGCAGCAGAACCGGGCGATCGCGCTGAGCTACTACGCGTGGGCGCCGCTGGCGCTGATGCCGGTGGGTTCAATCGCGAGCATCGTCCTCGACTTGGCAGGCAATTGGGGCCTGCCGCGCGGCTACTCCATCGGCCACCCGTGGCAGGGTTGCTTCGTAATGATGGGCCTGGTGAGCCTGGCGCCCTACCTTTTACTGTACGAGTTCGCGAAGCACCTCGGGCGCGAAACCGCCGTGCACCGATTCGTACGGATGGCCCTGCTGTGGGCGCTGTCACTCGGGCTGGGGTTGGTGCTCGCCCTCATCCCCGTCGCCGCCGGCTACGTCGCCGTTCTGATCGAGAGCTTCCGCGGATGATGGTTGCGTCATCGGCGCGCTGCCGGACGATTGCGACGGCGGCGCGCAGGGCCGGTCGCCGTTCAGGAAAAACGGGATGTCCCGCGCGCGCCAGTCGACGCTGCCATCCGCCCGCAGCCCGAACACGCCGCCGTCGTCGTTTTCGTTCTGGCCGACGCTGTAAAGCACCGGCACGACGGCGTCGGGCAGGTACCGCAGCGGGCCTTCCTCCGGATCGAACGGATCGCCGGGCACGGCCGGCAGATAGTCGGGAACCAGCTCGGCGAGCGTCCGTGGACGGCGTCCATGATCGAGCTCATAGAGCCGGATACTCAGGGCGGTGGCGGTGCAGCGACGCAGCGTGATCAGCACGTAGACCTGCTTGAGCGTGCCTTCCAGCGACGGCGAGAGAATACTGGAGAATAGATGCGCGATGGCCGCGGGTCCCTCTGGCGGGGTGCTGGCGGCGGGATCACCCGGCGCGTGCCGGCGCGCCGCAACCCAGGTCTCAAAAGTGGCCGCGCGGGCATATTCGTCGCAGCGCTGCATCTGGCGCAGCAGGTCGAGTTTCCACGCGGGAGCGAGCAGCACGCCCACGCCCCGACCGAATGCCATCGCCGGCAATGGTGCCCCGGCTCCGGCCAGGAAGCTCATGCCGGTGGGCGCGTTGACCACCCAGAGCACGGTGTCAAGTTGATAGGCGCGTTCGCCATGCATGGCGCGCTCCCAGCGCTGCTTCAGCGGCGCCACCTGCAGCAGGTCGCGCACGAGCGCTTGCACTTGCGCGCGGGTCGCCGGTCGCCCTGCTTCAGCGGCGCCCGGGACCTCCGCCGCGACGCGCAGCCCCGGGGTGATCTCCTCCAGCGCGTGGAGCAGCAGTGCCTCCCCCGCGATCGCCACCAGCGGGGAGATCAGGCCGGGTGCCGTGGCGTCGACGTGGGGCCCGATCGCCAGCATGTCGCGCGCGATCGCGAGTGCCGCCGCGTCGTCGCCGAGCACGTGCTGATACCGTACGGCTATGCAGCCGGCTTTAGCGAGCGACCGCTGCGGCGTCAGGTTGGGCAGCATGATGCTGACGGCCGGCGACGTGAGTTGGATGTGCCAGTCCACCGCAGTCTTGATGCTCGCCTCGTGGAGCAGGTGCAGCGCCTCGGCGTGGGCGTCGAGGAACGCGCGCGCATCGGTGGGACCGAGCGTGCCGTGGCGCAGACCGTAGTAAATCTCGTCAGGATCCAGCGACGGCAGGCCGGCCGCGGCTTTCCGCAGGAACTCGGCGGCGTTGTCCGCGGCTGCCACCGGCGGGGGGATGAAGTCCTGCAGGTACACCGGCTGGCCGGCGGCGCGATAGCGAGCGAGCTGCGCCTGCAGCCGGCGCTCCGCCACCTGCCCCCAGATCAGTCGTGTGACCGTTAACGCGAGCAGGAAGAAGACGAACGCCGCCGCGAAGCGCTTCAGCCACCAGTACCGCGGCGGCACCGGGCGCGACTCCTCCGGACTGGCGGATGTTTGCGACATGCACGGCATTGTAGCCGGTGAATCGGCCGTCCGGGGGTGGCACGGTCTGGCGCAGCCAGGCCGTGCCCGTGTCACGTCGGCCGCATGGGGTCGACGCTGCCCAGGGCTAATGCTCCGCCTCACGCGCCAGGTTGCGGTTCCACGCGGGGATCTCGACGACGACATCGCTGGTGCCGTCAGGGACGCATTGGCACGCCAGTCGCGAGTTCACCGTCAGCCCGTAGGCCTCGTCGAGCTGGTCTTCCTCGTCGTCGCTGAGCTCATTGCACGTGTCGAGCCCCGCGCGGACGATCACATGGCAGGTCGCGCATGCGCACAGTCCGCCGCAGGCGTGATCAAGCTCGACGCCGTTTGCGGTCGCCAGGTCGAGTATCGATCCGGGCCGGCCGAGCGTCGGGCGTGGCAGGGCGGCAGGATCGACGGCGATGACATGCTCACGCCCATGCGCATCGATGATTTTGAGCGTGTACGCGCGCGTCGGCGGCGGCACCGCCGCGTCCTTCAGGTAGGGGTTCTGGCCACCCACGAACTTCCTCCGCAGCGTAACAAGGATTGCAGGTGACAAGGTAACCAGGTGTGCCCAACTGGCAGATCGCGCCGCTGCGCCCGTTGGCCGTGAGGGCACCCATTGTTACCTTGTTACTTTGTCACCTTGTCACCGCCCGTTGTCACCTAATCACCTTGTCACTCTTCTTTGTCACCTTTCACCAGCGCCTCGCGGATGCCGATCTCCGCCAGGTGCAGCGTGCCGTGGCCGAACGCAGTCAGCGCGCGATGCAGCTCGTCCAGATCGCTGGTCTCCTGCGCCAGTTTGCGTAGCGCGGCGATGTCCTGCTCGATCCGCGCCCGCTCTTCCGGCGCCAGCAAATGCCCGACTCTGGCCAGCATCTGCTCGGTCTTGTGCGTGTCGAACTCGACCTGGTTGCGCAGGTCGATCCGGCGATGGGCATCGATGTCGCGCTGGGCGAACTGGATGCTCTCCCGCGCGATGCGATCGACTTCGGCGCGCGTCAGCCCGTGGCTCGGGATGATCTGAATGCCGGCCTGCTGCCCGCTGCGCAGCTCCTTCGCCGACACGTTCAGAATGCCGTTCGCGTCGAGCAGGAACTCGACCTCGACCTTCGGCATGCCGGCCGCCATCGGCGGCAGACCGTCCAGCACGAACTCGCCGAGCGACCGGCAATCCGCCGCCAACTCGCGCTCGCCTTGCAGGACGTTGATCTTGATCGCCGTCTGGCCGTCGACGAAGGTCGTGAACTTCTCCGTCGTCCGGCACGGGATCGTCGTGTTGCGCACGATGAGCTTGCCCATCGCGCCGCCCATCGTCTCGATGCCGAGCGAAAGCGGCGTTACATCGAGCAGCAGCATGTCCGCCTGTTTGCCGCTCAGGATCGACGCCTGAATCGCCGCGCCCAGCGCGACGACCTCGTCGGGATTCAGGGCCGTGTACGGTGGCCGGCCGAAGAACTCGGCGATGCGCTGGCGCACCAGCGGCATCCGGGTCGAGCCGCCCACCAGAATGGCCTGCTCCAGGTCCGCAGGCGTCAGCTGCGCGTCGCGCAGCACCTGGCCGCAGAGCGTCAGCGTCTGTTCGACCAGCGGCGCAATCCGGTGCTCGAATTCGGCGCGCGTGATTGTCCGCCGATACACGCGGTCGCGTCCCAGATCCAACTCGATTTCGGCCTGCGTTTGCTCGCTCAGGCGGATCTTCACGGCCTCGGCCAGCGTGCGCAATGCCTGTTTCGTCGCGGGTGCGGTGATGGAGACACCGTATTGCGCGTGTACTTCCTCGGTGACGAGGTTAATGATCGCGCGGTCGAAGTCGTCGCCGCCGAGGTGCGTGTCGCCGGCCGTGCTCAGCACCTGGAACACGCCGTCTTCGAGCCGCAGGATCGAGATGTCGAACGTCCCGCCGCCAAGATCGTAGACGGCCACGGTCTGGCCCGCGTGCGCCGCTACGCCCCCGGCGTCCGCGGTCGGGCACGACGGGATCGGCAGGGGGGTGTGCCCCGGCGGTGAGGCCGCGGCCCGCGCGCGCGGCGGCGGCCGATGCAGGCCGATGCCGTAGGCCAGCGCGGCGGCCGTCGGCTCGTTCACGATCCGCACCACCTCGAGGCCGGCGGCGCGACCGGCGTCGCGCGTCGCCTGCCGCTGTGCATCGTCGAAATACGCCGGCACGGTGATCACGGCCTTTTCCACCGGCCGCCCCAGGTGCCGCTCGGCCCGCTCCTTCAGGGCACGCAGGATGAGCGCGGAGATTTCCTCCGGCGTGTACCTTCGACCGTCGATTTCGATCTGCACGGTGTCGCGCGGGCCGGCGCTGACGGCGTAGCTCAGGTAGGGCAGGTCGCGGCGAATGTCTTCGAGC
This sequence comes from Phycisphaerae bacterium, assembly GCA_017999985.1. Classification (NCBI taxonomy): domain Bacteria; kingdom Pseudomonadati; phylum Planctomycetota; class Phycisphaerae; species Phycisphaerae bacterium. Next base: position 97,926 of record JAGNKU010000016.1, read on the forward strand.
CCCTTGCCGATGAGGCGCTTGACCGAATAGACGGTCGCGCGCGCGTTCTCGATCGCGTGGGCGCGGGCCGTCCAGCCGATCGTGACCTGCGGTGGCGCGCCATTGGCGCCCGGCGTCACGCCGATGACCGATGGCACCCGACCGTCGCCGTTTTCATCGCGGATGATATGTGGGCCGGCAGCATCGACGTACGCGATCAGCGAGAAGGTCGTGCCGAGGTCGATGCCGACGATGATTTCGTCGTTGCTCATCTGGCTCACAGCTCGGACAGCAGCTTCTGGTAGTACTTGATCGAGTTGAGCGTCGCCCGCAGCCGACGGCGCAGGCCTTCGTCGCCGGGCAGTTGGCGGGCGAGCGCGGCGATCTGGGCCAGGGTGGTGTCGTAGTGTTGCCGGGCCCGGGCGCGACACGCATCGAGCGCGGCCGTGTCGGAGGCGGCCTTCGCCTCGGCGGTTTCCTCGCGCAGCATCAGGGTCGTCGCGAGCACGCCGTCGAGGACGCTCTTGTCGCTGCTGGCCGCGGTGCCGCCAACGAGCTCGAGCAGGTACTCGGCCCGCAGCACGGGGTCGGAGAGGATGCGGTGGGCCTCGTTGAGCTGTGCGCTGAGCCGCAGGCTGACGGAGGAGTCGGTGCTGCGGCCGTGGTGGTCCGGGTGCACGCCCCGCGAGACCTGCAGGTAGCGTTGGCGCAAGGCGGCGGCGTCGATGTCGAAGCTGGGGAGGAACCCGAGCAGCTCGAAATGATTCAGACCGTCGGCGGGATAGAGGCTGTGGCAGTTGTCGCAGAACGCGGGCGAGTCCATCGGGCCATGGCAGGTCTCGCACTTAGCCGGCGTACAGCGCTCGCCATTATCCATCCGTGTCGGCATGTCCGTTGCCCGTCAAGAAACCGCGCGGCGTCCGGGGCGTCGCACGCCGGTCGGAGTCAGGCGGAGTAGCTGGAGCCGCAACCGCAGGTATGCTTGGCGTTGGGGTTCTTGAAGGTGAACCCTTTGCCCATCATACCGTCCTCGAAGTCGATGGTCGTGCCGCCAAGTTCGCCGACCATGAAGCTCTTGAGGTCGCAGACAATGACAATGTCGTGTGACAGGAAGACTTCGTCGGTGTCAGCCACCGGCGCGCTGCGCTCGTCACGCAGGTCCAAAACGTAGCTCAGACCGCTGCAGCCGCCGCCCTTTACGCCCAGGTACAGGTACTGCGTCGCCGGGCTCTCCGTCTTCTCCATGTAGCTGCGGACGTTCTGCGCGGCGAGCTCGGTCAGAACGATACCCTGGCCATCGGCCGCAGGCTTGGCGCGGCGGCGCGCCGTCAGTCCGGCCGGGGTTGGCGGGGTGGTCGCTGCGTTGGCATCGGGCCTGGAGGTCATGCGTCTTCATCTCCGTATTGACGTTTCGTGGCCGGCAGCGCCCCGTTGTGCGGGGCACGCCGCTTCGTCTGATTCTATCGTGCGTCGGCCGGCGCGGCTTCGGCCGCTACTTGGCTTCCGCCGTCTGACGCTTGGCGGCGCGCTTGGCTTTCAGGTCGGCCACCGCGGCGCGGATGGCGTCCTCCGCGAGCACGCTGCAGTGGATCTTGACCGGCGGCAGCGCCAGCTCGCGGACAATGTCGGTGTTCTTGATCTCGAGCGCCTCGTCGAGCGTACGCCCCTTGACCCATTCCGTCGCCAGCGAGCTGGACGCGATCGCCGACCCGCAGCCGAACGTCTTGAACTTCGCGTCGACGATATTCTCGTTCTCGTCGACCATGATCTGGAGCTTCATCACGTCGCCGCACTCGGGCGCGCCGACGATCCCCGTACCGACGTTCTCGCTGTTGCGGTCCAGCGTCCCGACGTTGCGCGGGTGCTCGTAGTGATCCAGGATCTTCTCGCCATACGCCATGCGGACAACTCCTCAAAAACCGCCCGGCGTCACCGGCCGTGGCCAGCGGCGCCGAGCGCCTACGGGTGGGCCCACGCGACTTGGCCCGGGTCGATGCCTTCCTGGGCCATCTCGTAAAGCGGGCTCATGTCGCGCAGCTTGCGGACCGCCGCCACGACGCGCTCGATCGTGTAGTCAATCTCCGCCTCGGTCGTGAACCGCCCGACCGAGAAGCGGATGCTGCTGTGCGCCAGGTCGTCCCCGACGCCGATCGCCTTCAGCACGTAGCTCGGCTCGAGTGACGCGCTGGTGCAGGCGGACCCGCTCGCGACCGCGATCTCGCTCATGCCCATCATCAGGCTTTCGCCTTCGACGTACGCGAACGAGACATTCAGGTTGCTCGGCGTGCGCTCGGTCGGATGCCCGTTCAGGTTCACCAGATCGAGCTGCGACCGCAGCCCGTTCCAAAGCCGGTCACGCAGGCCGGCCAGCCGCGCCGGCTCGGTGTCCATGTGCCGCCGGCACAGCTCGGCCGCCGCGCCCAGACCGACGATGCCCGGCACGTTCAGCGTGCCCGAACGCATGTTCCGCTCGTGGCCCCCGCCGTGCAGGATGGACTCGAGGATGACGCGTGGCCGCTTCCGGCGGACGTACAGTGCTCCGACGCCTTTCGGTCCGTGAATCTTGTGGGCGCTGCACGTCAGCAGGTCAATCCCCATGTCCTGGACGTTGATCGGCACCTTGCCGAACGTCTGGCAGCAGTCCGTGTGGAACAGCACGCCGCGGTCCTTGCAGAGCCGGCCGATTTCGGCGATCGGTTGCACGGTCCCGATCTCGTTGTTGCCGTGCATGATCGACACCAGGATCGTGTCGTCCTTGATCGCGGCCGCCAGGGCCTGCACGTCGATACGCCCCTCGCGGTCGACCGGCAGGAACGTCACGCGATAGCCGTGCTGCTCGAGGTACTTGCACGGGTCGATCACCGCCTTGTGCTCGGTCGGCTGCGTGATGATGTGCGTGCCCTTGTCGCGGTACTTCTCGGCGACGCCCTTGATCGCGAGGTTGTTGCCCTCGGTCGCGCCGCTCGTGAACACGATCTCCTTCGACTCCGCGCCGATCAGGTCCGCGACCTGCTGCCGGGCGGCGGCGACCGCCTCCTCGGCCTCCCACCCGAACGCGTGGCTCCGCGAGGCGGCGTTGCCGAACTTCTCGCAGAAGTACGGCCGCATCGCCTCAAAAACCTGCGGATCAACCTGCGTCGTGGCGTTGTTGTCCAGGTAGACCTTCATTGAATGACTGCCTTTGCTCCATCACTGGGCGTTTGCCGAAGCCGTTCGTGCGCGATCTCGGCAATGGTAACCGATTCCAGAAACGTGCGCAACCGCTCGTGCAGGCGGACGACCGACTGGCGGATGAAGCATTTCGCCGTCCGATTGCACTTGCGCGCTCCGCGACTCGTGTTGGTACAGCGCACCAGGTGCACAGGCCCTTCGACGGCCGCGATCAAATCGTTCAGGGTGAACTGCTCCGGGGCGACGTTCAGCACGTACCCCCCGTGCGCCCCGCGGACCGACGCGACGTGCCCCGTGCGATTCAGCTTCTTGAGCACGTTCATCAGCAGCGGCAGCGGCACATCGTGTTCCTGGGCGATGTCACGGGCGCTTACCACCTGTTTGCCGACCTGCGCCAGGTGGCAGACGGCGATCAGGCCGTACTCGGTTTTCCGTGTCAGCGTGAGCATACCGGTCCTCAACTCCTCCCATTTACCTGAATATAGCATCGGAGAGGTACAGTTTCAAATCAAGGCGCACAGCTTGTCCGATAATCAGGCTGCCCGCAACCGTGGCGACCGGCCCGGGGGCCCATTCGGCGAAACGGGCCGGGCGCGGATTCCGTCGCCGGCTGGGTGCGGATAGACTGCGTCCATGTCGTCTGTGGACCGCGACACGGGGCTGATTCCGCCGCGCTTCCCGCTCTGGATCATGGCGCGTTTTCGTCTGCGGCAGCTTCTCAATGCCGTGGACCAGCAACTGCGTGACGCTCCGCTGCGGATGCTGGTGGGGGTGTTGCTCCTGCTGACCATCTGGGCGGGCCTGTATTGGGTCATGCGGGAGGTGCTGCGGCAACTGGGCCGGTACGAGCTGGTCGCGCTGGTGGCGCGGCAGCAGATTTTCATTCACTTCTTCACGTTGCTGGCGATCATGCTCGCGTTCTCGAATGCCCTCCTGGCGTTCGGGAGCCTGTTCTCGCGGGCGGAGGCCCGGCACCTCATCAGCATGCCCGTTCCGCCCCGACAAGTTGTGCTCGCCAAATGGATCGAGGGCATGCTGCTGTCGAGCTGGTCGTTCCTGCTGCTGGGCGTGCCGCTCATGCTGGCGGTGGCGTGGAACACCGAGGTCCAGTGGTACTACTACCCGCTGTTTGTCGGGCACTTCCTGGGTTTCGTGATCATCCCCGCGACCATCGGGCTGCTGGTCGCCTGGGCCGTGGCGATGTGGTTTCCGCATCGGCCGGCGGTCGTGCTTGCGATCGGCGCCGCGCTGGTGGCGGCCATCCTGCTTTTGTGGGTGCGGAGCGTCGTGCAGCGCCCCGACGTCTCGGACGAGTGGCTCCGCTCGCTGTACCGCACCGTGTCGCTTCCGCAGCAGCCGCTGTTGCCCACGACCTGGACGGCACGCGGCGTGTTCGCGGCGATCGAGCGACGGGCCGAGGTGAGCGTGCTGTATCTCGGCGCGGTGCTGTCGACCGGGGCGTTCGTCAGTTGGCTGACCGTCAACGTTCTCGGTCGCACCTGGGCGCGGGCGTTCAGCCGGGCTGACCAGGGCCGCGCGTACGGCCGGATCCGCGAGGGCTGGTTCACGGCGGCCGTGTGCGCGCTGCTGTTCCCCTACCTGCCGGCGCGCATGAAGTCGATGATGCTGAAGGACCTGCGGACCTTCGCGCGCGATCCGGCCCAATGGACGCAAATGGTCATCATGCTGGGGCTGCTGGTGATCTACGCGCTCAACCTGAAGCGTCTGCCCGTGGACCTGGACAGCCCCGGCATGCGTACGCTCATCGCCTTTCTGAACCTCGCGACGGTCAGCCTGATCCTGGCGACGTTCACGGGGCGCTTCGTGTTCCCGATGTTGTCGCTGGAGAGCCAGCAACTCTGGCTCCTGGGCTTGCTGCCGGCCCGGCGGTCGAGCGTCCTGTGGGTGAAGTTCGCGTTCTCGGTCACCATTACCGGGCTGTCGGCGTTGCTCGTGATGGGATTGGCCATCCGCGCCTTGGAGCTTCCGACCGAGTGGGCGCAACTCAACTTGCTGGCATGCCTGGCAATCTGCATTGGCCTCTCAGGACTGTCCGTCGGGCTCGGCGCGCGGTTCCCACTGCTGGGGCAAAGAAATCCGGCCCGCATTGCCTCCGGCTTCGGCGGTACGTTGAACCTGATCGCGAGCATGCTGTTCGTGTCGCTGGAGGTGGTCGGCGTGGCGTACGCGGGCCTGCTGCAATTGGGCGCGCCGCTGATGGAACTCGATGAGGTGCGCATCCGCATGTGGATCGTGCCGGGACTGCTCCTGCTGGGCGGCGCGGTTGCGGCCGTAAGCATGTGGGTGGGCATGCGCCATTTCGAGCGTCTGGAAACCTGAACCCGCCGCCGCTGGCTTGCGCACGCCGCCGGCGCGCGTTGGCACGCTGCGCCTGGTTCCGCGCCGGGGGTTTTCCGCTTGAGTGATCGCACGCTCGGCGTTATAAGGAATGTGGCGGACCACCTCCTCCTGGAGTCCGGCTGAGCCGGCCGCGCGGGGAGACGTTTCGCACGGGTGCCAACGACCGAAACCTGCACAAGGGGTACTGACGTGAATCGGTGTGTCTGCGAAGCGGCGCGGGGTGTGTTCGTGACGTGCGTCGGCCTGGTCCTGCTGAGCGCGGCGTGCCCGGCGCTGGGTCAGCTCTCCAGCGACGACATCGCCGCCTTGCGTGCGCGGGGTGAGCGTGAGGGCTGGACATTCACGGTCGGCGAAAGTGAGGCGACGGCCATCCCGCTGGAGCAGTTGTGCGGGGCCGTGGAGCCGCCCGGCTGGCGCGAGAACGCGAAGTTTGATGCCCGCGCGGCCGGCCGGAGCCTGCCGAACAAGTGGGATTGGCGCTCGCACATCACAGGCTACCCCGCTATTCGGAACCAGCTCGACTGCGGAAGTTGCTGGGCGTTCGCGGCCGTCGGTGCCATGGAGTGGGCGCTGGCTCGCGAGGCCGGGCTTTCCAGGGACCTCTCCGAGCAATGGCTGGTGAGCTGCAACCGGGATGGCATGGGCTGCAACGGCGGCTGGCACACCACGGCGCTGAACTACCTGACCTGCGGTGGCAGCACGGACCCGTGCGGCGGAACCGGTGCTGTGCTGGAATCCGCGTTCCCCTACGTGGGCTGGGGCGCGACCTGTAATTGCCCTTACGCGCACCCGTACTGCCTGAATTCGTGGTTCATGGTCGGCACCGAGTACGGGGTGCCCTCGGTGGACCAGATCAAGCAGGCCATCTACGACCACGGCCCGGTCGCAGTCGCGATTTACGTCAACAACGCGTTTCAGGCCTATCGTTCCGGCATCTTCAACGCGTGCGAGTCGAGCCCGCCGAACCACGCGGTCATGCTCGTCGGCTGGGATGATACTCAAGGCACCAGCGGCGTCTGGATTCTGCGCAACCAGTGGGGCACGAGCTGGGGTGAGCAGGGCTACATGCGCATCGCCTACGGCTGCAGCCGTGTCGGCTATGCGACGGCCTACGTGAACTACCACGCCCCGGACTGCAACGGCAACAACATCCCGGACAGTCAGGACATCGACGGCGGCACGAGCCTCGACTGTAACGCCAACGAGGTGCCCGACGAATGCGAACCCGGCGGCACCGTCGACTGCAACCAGAACGGCGTGTCCGACCTCTGTGACATCCACATTGGCACCGGCGCGGATTGCGACGCCAACGGCGTGCTCGACCAGTGCGACATCGCAAGTGGGGCGGGTCAGGACTGCAACGCCAACGGCACGCTCGACGCCTGCGAGTTCAACGCCGCTTATCACCTGGATGACGGCACCTTTGATAACGCGTGGGGCGGTGGCTACCAGCTTGAAGACATCATCTGGCTCAACCGGTTCGTGGTGAAGCCCGGCGGCCAGACTCTCGACAGCATCTCGATTGCGTGGGGCTGGATTCCCTCGGGTACACCCACGGCCTTGGCGGTCTGGCGCGACCCCAACGGCGATGGCGATCCGCACGACGCCGTCCTGCTTTGGAAGTCGACGACGCCGGTGCTGGTGAGCCAGCCCGCGACGGACATTTTCAAGACCGTTGCCATCCCGGACGTCTATGTCGGTGAGCCCGGCACCGTGTTCTTCATTGGTGCGTACACGTCGCTGACCGACGATTGGGATCGCTACCCGGCCGCGATCGACCAGTCGGTCAACCCGGGCGGGGCCTGGCTGGCCGAGGGCGACAACCTCGATAGCCTGGGGGCGAACGACCTCTACTCAATCGACGAACTGGATCCCGAAACCGGCGGCGTTTTCATGATCCGCGCCGGCTGCGTGCCGCCGGACTGCAACAACAATGGTGTCCTCGACGAGTGCGACATCAGCTCCGGCACGAGCCATGATCTCAACGGCAACGGTCTGCCCGACGACTGCGAGCCCGACTGCAACGGCAATGGTATCCCCGACGATCTCGACCTCAGCCAGGGGACCAGCGCGGACTGCAACGGCGACGCCGTTCCGGACGAGTGCCAGCCGAACCTCGGCCCGAAGATCACGTCGCAGCCGAAGGCCGTCACGGTGTGCGTCGATCTGCCCGCGACTTTCCGCGTGGTGGCGACCGGCCTCGGCGCGCTTGCGTACCAGTGGCGCAAAGACGGCGTGCCGATCGACGGCGCGATCAGCGACACGCTGAGCTTCGCGGCCGTCACGGTGGCGGACGACGGCGCGTACACGGTCGCCGTGACCGACACCTGCGGTACTGTCGTCAGCGCCGCCGCCGTGCTCGCCGTGGGGCGGCCGATCATTGACGCGCAGCCGCAGGACCGGTCGGTGCCGGCGGGCGGGCAGGTGGAGTTCGCCGTGGCCGTGAGCGGCGGAACGGCCTTCACGTACGAGTGGCGTAAGGACGGCACGCCGATCTATGGGGCCGTCTCCGCCACGTACGCGATCAGCTTCGTCACACCGGCACACGCCGGGGTCTACGACGTTGTCATCGGCGGTTGCGGGTCGGCGCAGAGTGCGCCCGCCACGCTGACCGTTGTGCTTGCCGCGCCGGAGGCCCCGACGCCGGCGGACGGCGACGAGAAGACCCCCATCAACGTGACGCTCGCCTGGAACCCGGTCGTCGCGGCGGCCGCGTACGACGTCTGGCTCGATAGCGGCGGCGGCCTGACGTTCCGCGGGCAGTCCGCATCCACAACCTGGCCGCTGGCGGGCCTCGCCTACAGCACGACCTACCGGTGGCGCGTCGTGGCGCGCGCGGGCGACCTCGCGACCGCCGGCCCGGTCTGGACCTTTACCACCATGCCCAAGCCCCCGGACCCGCCGGTGGCGCCCGCGCAGCCGGACCCGCCGGACGGGGCCACGGGCGTGCCCGTTGACGTCGTGCTGAGTTGGTCTGAGTGCGCCGGCACGGAGTTCTACAAGGTCCTGGTCGGCGAGGACGCGAAGCTGTCGGACGCGCGCATGGAGGCGAGCCTGCTGACGACGAGCTATACGATTGTGGGTCTGGAGCCGGCGAAGACGTATCGCTGGCGCATCATCGCCAAGAACAGCGCGGGCGCGACGCCCGGCCCGGTCTGGACGTTCACCACCAAGCCGGCCGATGAGGCCCCGGGCATCACGGATGAGTGCCCGGATGACCCGGATAAGACCGAGCCGGGCACCTGCGGCTGTGGTACGCCAGACGTGGATTCCGACGACGACGGCGTCATGGACTGCGTGGATAACTGCCCCGAGACGGCAAACGCGGACCAGGCCGACGCGGATACCGACGGCGTGGGCGACGTGTGCCAGGAACCTGACGATCAGTCCGGCCAGGCCCGGCCGGGCACCACGTTCGCGTGTCCCGCGACCAGCACGGCGCTGCTCGGGTTGAGCGTCTTCGGCCTGTTCTGGACGCGCGGCGGCGCCCGCGGCCGTAGGCGGCATCGGTAGACGGCTGGCTCCGGTATTGTGCCGGAGCGGTCGGCGGAGAAACGCGACGGCGGCGACGAAACCAGTGTGTCTCGTCGCCGCCGGCGTTTACGACTGCCTCGGCAAGGGCTCGAACCTTGGACCCGCTGGTTAAGAGCCAGCTGCTCTACCAACTGAGCTACCGAGGCATGCTCGGCCTTTCAGCCGCCTGAAGCAGCGTATGATAGCAGTTCTGCCGCGCCGTTCAAGGCCCCGCGGTGCACCGGCGCGGGCAGACAAAGGCGCCGCCATCCGTTAAATTCTCGCCCGGCGCGACAGCCGAGCGCGTAGCGCGGCGCGCGACTCGCTGACGAAAGGCAGGTTGGTACACTCGTGGCGCAAGTCCGTGTTCTGATCCTGCGGGCGGCCGGCATCAACTGTGACCTCGAAACCCAGCATGCCTGGGAACTGGCCGGGGGCGTGCCGACACGCATCCATGTCCGGCAGCTCATCGAGCAGCCAAGCCAGCTCGACGACTTCCAGATCCTCACGATCCCCGGCGGATTCAGCTATGGCGACGACATCGCCGCCGGCCGTATCCTGGCCAACCAGGTCCGCCGACATCTCATCGACGGCCTGGAGCGTTTCATCGGCGCCGGTAAGCTCGTGCTCGGCATCTGCAACGGCTTCCAGGTGCTGGTGCAGACCAACATCCTGCCCTTCGGTCGGACCACGACCCGGCCGCGCCGCTGCACGATCGCCGAGAACGCGCCGGCGGGCTTCCAGGACCGCTGGGTGTACCTGCAGGCCCCCGAATCGCGGTGTGTGTTCCTCGATCCAGGACAGGTGTACGAGATGCCCATCGCGCACGGCGAGGGCCGCGTGACGTTCGCCGGCGAAGCGGACCTCGCGGCCGTCACACAGGGAGGGCAGGTTGCGCTGACCTACGGCCCGCCACGAGCCGGCGACGCGAACCTGCATGGTGAGCCGGCCAATCCGAACGGGAGTCAGGCGGACATCGCCGGCCTGTGTGACGCCACGGGGCGGGTGCTCGGCCTCATGCCGCACCCGGAGCGCTTTGTCACGTGGACCCAGCATCCCTGCTGGACCTCGCAACCTGCGCGTCCCTCCGGCGACGGGCTCGCGCTTTTCCGTCGGGCCGTCGCCTACTTCGCATAGGGTCGGGGCGAAGCTTCACGCATAACAAGCCGGGGAGCGCACGCGGTCGTGCATGCGCTCCCCAGGTTGGGCACGTGTGGCGGGTGAACGGTTGCTATGAACCGGCCAGCAGCTCCACGAACGGGTTGATGTCGCGGAAGTTGAAGTCTCCGTCGCCGTTGACATCGCCATTGTGAATGTCGCAGTCCGGGAACAGCGTCTCGTAGGCCGTCGGGTTCGTGATTGCGAGCACGAACGGATTGATGTCCGCGAACGTGACGTCCAGATCGCAGTTCATGTCGCCGGGCACCCCCAAGGCCTCAAATGGCCACAGGTCTTTGCCGGCCTGGTAGACCTGCGCGGGGAACGCCGCCGCGGGCACTTGCGCCCACGCAATCACGCCCAGGTTGGCCTGGACCCAGGTGGCGCTGAAGGTGAGGTCCCGGGATTCGTAATAGCAAGCGCCCGGCTGCAGCGTCACGTCGCTGGTGGTCGTCGCGGCGCGAAACGTGTTGCGGGAGTAGGTCGGGCTGCTGGGGAAATGGTCCTCCACGACGACCGCGTACAGCCGCACGGTCACGGGCGCGGACGCCTCTTCCAGGCAGACCCGCATCTGCAGGCGGTACGTGGTCCCGCTGACCAGGAACGCGCCGACCTGCATTGTGACCGGCGTCGGCACGGCCTGCCGCTGCACGAGTTTGGTCGCGTAGGTGTTGATGGGCCACGCGTCAAAGAGACCGTCGTACGCGAACCACGGCACGCCATCCGACCAGATGTTGTAGAACTGTCCCCGCGCGTTGCCCCAGGTCGTGGCGTAGGCGTCGCTGACGTGATACTCGACGACCGCGAAGTTGTTGGGATACTGATTGATCAGGTTGCTGACGACCGGACCGGCCGAAGCGCAGGTGCTTCAGCCAATCATGGTGAAATATTCGCCGAGCACCATGCGCTCGGCGCCATAGGCTCCGACCCCACAGGCCAGCACCGCCAGCAGAACGGTTCCGCCTGCCCGCCACCCTGGCTGATGTATCGGCGCGCGTAATCCAGACATACGTTCGGCTCCTTCCTGTGTCGGTTGACTCTCGCCCCCGAGACGTCCGACAGATCCGTCTCGGTGCTTACGACCCTACGGCGTAGTCAGCAAGTTCACGAACGGGTTGATGTCGCCAAAACTGACCTGCCCGTCGCTGTTGATGTCGCCATTCATGCGATTGCAGCCTGGGAACGCGCTGCCGTACGCGCCCGGATTGGTGAGCGCCAGGACGAACGGGTTGATGTCCGCGAAGCTCACGACGCCGTCGCAGTTGAGGTCGCCTGTCAACCCACCGTGCGGAATGACGCCCCAGATCTCGATGTCGTCGATATTCCAGCCGGGGTAGGTCACCGACACGTCCGTCGGTCCCATGCTCCAGCGGAACTGCACCGTCGCCTGGTGGTCCGCTGCCGGCACCGTGTACACCTGGTGCGACCACGCCGAGTCACTGATCGTCACTGTGTTTACCCACACCGGCGTCCACGCGGTCCCGTCGGTCGACACCTCGATACCCGCAACGTCGTACTGCTCCACGCCGAGCCAACGCCAGAACCGCAACTGCACACCGGCGGCCGCGCTGCAATCCAGCGCGGTCGTCGTCAGGTAGCGCGCGCTCATTTCGTTCGTGTAATCGCCGGCGAGATTGAAGCCATAGACGTTGATGCCCGTGCGACCGCTACTGGGATCCGCGTCGTGCGTGCCCGCGCCCGTCGGTTGCCCGAATGCCCACGCACCCGTCGTCGTCCAGCCCGGGTTCGTGTCCAGCGGGAAGCTGTACAGCACCTCCGGCACCCCGTAGACGTTCAGCAGCATCGTCGCGATGTTCGAGTCCCCGCCGTCCGGCGGCGTCC